>NZ_CACWPP010000041.1 GCF_902762735.1 uncultured Ruminococcus sp. | reverse complement strand
CAATTTTGATGTGTATTGCTGATGATACAAAATGGCTGTTCTTTCGTATTGTTCCCCCGCCTTCGGCGGGGGAACAATACACAACCAAATTGGGATTTTCCTTTTCGGAAATAATAGTCAAAAATAGGTATTTTTACTTCAAAAACTGTTGCATTTTCATATAAAATGTGGTATACTTTTACATAAATAAACAATTGACCGCCGAAAGGGGAACGGACAATGGAACTTGAAAAAGTAAAAAAAATATCTTTCGTGGCAAATGCTGTAATATTGACTATCGTGTTCGGACTTATGGCATTCTTTTACATAAGTGATGTAATGTTCCTGACATATTTCAGCATACCCACAATTTTCGTATATCTGATAGGCTTCGTACTGATAAGCAAGGAAAAACTGCTGTGGTACGTGCGAATGGTCTTTATATGGCTGACGCTTTACATGTGCGTGACAACAGTATGTCTCGGATATGACTACGGCTTCCATATGTACTGCTTTTCGGTCATACCCATATCGTTCATATCCGAATATATCGGCTACAAGATCAATTCAAGAAAGTTAAAGGCATTTAAATTCAGCATCTGCATGGCGCTTCTGTCGCTGATAAGCACGGGATATGTCGCCTATTTCGGACCTGTTTATGAAAGAGAGCATAAATACGCCGCCATCTTCTGGCTGATAAATTCATCGAGTGTCATGGGCTTTCTGATATTCTATGCCAACTTCCTTATAAAGACCATAATCAGCTCGGAAGAAAAGCTCAACGAGATAGCTCTGGTGGACAGGCTGACAGGTCTGTACAACCGCCATTACATGATAAACTGCCTTGACAAGATGGACGATAATTACCGCTCGGCTTACCTTGCGATGGCTGATATAGACGATTTCAAGAAAATAAACGACACCTACGGTCACAACGCGGGCGACCTGGTACTTGAAAAGGTCTCACAGAAAATGAAGGCAGAATGCAAGGGCTGTACAGTGTCGCGCTGGGGCGGCGAAGAATTTCTCATACTTATCCCGCCTGCGGTGGATAAGCCTGTTGAGCTTATCGAGAAACTGCGCCAAAGCATAGCATCGGAAAATGTCCGCTATGAGGACAAAGAGATCTCCGTTACGATAACTGCGGGCATCTCACCGCGAACTAATGAACCGTCCATCGACCGATGGATACAGACAGTCGATTCAAAGCTGTATGACGGCAAACACAGCGGTAAAAATAAAGTGGTATCATAACAAAAAATGCTGTACGGGATCAACTTCCGTACAGCTTTTTATTTTCTGTTCAGGGTACTTTTTTGGTCTTTTGAACATTCAGGATATGATTAATCTGACAGAAATTTGTGCATTATGTGATAAAATATTTTTCCAGTTTTTAGGGAAAAATTTCTGCCTAATTACTAATTCTTCCATATGATTGTTTGTTATTTTTGTAACGAAACGAGAACTGTAATCGTAAAACCTTGACAAGCGGAGTTAATTACGGTATAATTGTAACTGCTTTGTAATAATTATTACGATTTGAAATAAGTTCACTCAACCAATAAACGCCCGACTTAGATGTGTATTGCAAAAATAGAGAATGCATATGATCGACGTTCGGGAACAAACAAACAATTGAGGAGAGTAATTTGAAATGAAAAGAGTAATGGCAGTCACCGCAGCAGCAATAATGGCAATAACAGGCACGGCAGTATTCACAAACAGTGAGATGCACGCCGCCGCAGATGCCGAGTCCTTTGACTATGGCGACCTTATCGCTGTCAGCGATGATGAAAACTCAGCCGACGAGGAAACGACCTCTGATGAAGAAAGCTGCGGCATAAAAGGCGATGTCAACGGCGACGGAAAGATCAACGTGACCGACATCGCAAAAGCAGCAGCAGCTATCAAGGGTCTTTCAGGTCTTGATACGGAAAGTCTCTGGCGTGCTGATATAACATGCGATAATAAGTTTAATGTTACCGACCTTTCAAAAATATGCTGGACGGTACGCAGCGGCAAAAGAGGCAGTTCTACTGTTATGGAGAGACCCGCTCCCGAACCCGTACAGCCCGCGCCTGAGCCTGAGCCTGAGCCAATTGTAAAATCGCCCGCTGCATCACTTTCTAAGGTATATGATAACGCTGTCGGCACAAGGCTCGCAAACCTTTACAGCGGTTATTATAACATCTACGGCTGGCCTAACGGGCAGTGTACATGGTACTGTCTCGGCAGATCAAACGAGAAACTCGGTGTTGATATGACACTGAAAGGTCTCACAGGCAACGCCATCAACTGGTACTACAACGCACAGTGGATAAACCCCGCAAGCGTTGGCACTGAGATAAGGTCTGACTGCGTGTGCGTTTGCAGTTCTTGGACACACGGCTACGGTCATGTGGTCTACATAGAGTACGTTGACCCCGACACAGGTGCTATCTATTTCAGTCAGGCAAACAGGCTGGGCTGGGCGACCAACTATGCAGACAACGGCAAGATCGAAAAGGCTGACAGCTACGCCGATTTCGTCGCACAGATGAACTGGCTGTACCTGTCCCCTGTGGGCTTTGTATATCCCGATCTCATGTAATTTCACAATGTAGTTATCCCGCTGACACACCACAAAAACAGCGGCTATACAGGACTTTAGGTTCTTGGCGTATATTTTTCCCCCGCCGCAGGCGGGGGGAAAATATAAAACGCTCAATTATCCTTTTGTTAACCGCATTTTTAGTTGATGTGCTAAAGGGATAGTCATATTTCACAAAGCATCTGCTTTATGCGGATGCTTTTTTTCTTGCGGCAGAAACTTCTGCCTGAACTTCATACGGTCAAGCGCCGCACCCATAAACAGGAACAGCACAGCGCTCGCGGTGATCTGTATGCAGTAGGCAGGGGTCTGCGCAAATGCGGCAGATATGCTTGCGGCTGATATGCTGTCCGTCATAACGATGCCCTGATAAAGGCTGTAACCGCACACGCAAAGCACCAGTGAGGGCAGCAGCGCTATTATGTTTCGCCTTGCAAGTATCTTTTCGCCCTTTGAGGTGAAGAACAGCGCTGTCACCGCTTTGATGACCACCGTTGCGGGCAGCCATATCAAAAATCCGCTCAGCCCGTCAGCCAGCGCACCGCCCACAGCGCATGCAGCGGCGGCATACGGCGTGGGAAGCATGCACGCCGCCAGAAACACCATACCGTCCCCGATATGCGTATAGCCAGCCCCTGTCGGCACATGGACGTATGCTGTCAGCAGATATATCAGCGCCGCAAATACTCCCGAAAGTGTCAGGTATCTCAGGCGCTGTGTGTGATCTGTTCTTGCAATTGTTTCAGTCATGGTAATTCCTCATTTCATATATTTTTGGTATGAATATATTTTACCAGAGCGCACGCAAAAAATCAAATCGGCAAAAACAGTCAAAAAAAGGAGCAAAGCTGTTAACATCGTACAGCTTTGCCCCTTGATATTATCAGATTTAAGTTAGGTTTGCACAGCTCGTTCAGCCTGTCGTGTACCTGCCCTGACACCGATATGTCAGAATGACCGTCACAGCCGCTAAAAAACGCCGCCAACTTGTGCAATAGGCAGAAATTCACATATCAGCAAATACCTTCTCCAGCAGGTCGCCAAACTTCTGCCCTGCCGCATCAGCCGCCTGTTTGACTTCTTCATGGGACAGCTTATTCTGCGATATGCCCGCCGCCATATTTGTCACCAGCGATATGCCGCAGACTTTCATGCCCATATGCCTTGCGGCTATGGCTTCAACAGCGGTAGACATGCCGACAGCATCAGCGCCCAGCATACCAAGCATGCGCACCTCAGCAGGTGTCTCGTAAGATGGACCTGTCAGCTGACAGTAAACGCCCTGTTTAAGGTCTATGCCCAGTTCATCAGCCGCCTTTATGACTGCATTTCTCAGCCCTGTGTCATACACCTCAGACATATCAGGGAAACGTGTGCCAAGCATATCAGCATTCCTGCCAAGCAGAGGGTTTGGCACAAACACTGCGATATGATCTGTGATAAGCATTATATCTCCCGCCGAAAGACCGCTGTTTATGCCGCCCGAAGCATTTGTCAGCAGAAGAGTTTCAGCCCCCAGCAGACCCATCAGGCGAGCGGGCATCACAACATCTTCCATCGGGTAGCCCTCGTAATAATGGACCCTTCCCTGCATTATAACAACAGGTGTACTGCCCAGATACCCGAACACGAACTGCCCCTTGTGTCCCTCGACAGTGGACTGCGGAAATCCCGGAATATCGGCGTAAGGCACTTCCGAAACTATCTTTGCCCGCGATACAAAACCGCCCAGCCCCGAACCGAGAACTATGCCCAGTGCAGGTCTCAGCCCTGCCTTTTCGCTGACGTATTTCCGCGCTTTTTCAAGCCTTTCTGCCATATCAGCCATTTTCCTTTTTCTCCTTGTCCTTGTAGTCATCGTCCTTCATCGCCATTATCTCAGCGAGAATGTCTGCCGAACTTGCCTCTCTGCGGTGCTTTTTGTGCTTGTGAAAAAGGCGTATTATCATGGCAAACAGCGCCAGCACTATCGCACCGACCAGTCCCGTCACCGTGACCGCCAGCACTTGCGGGTCTATCCTGCCCGCCTTTACGCCGTGAGCCAGCGCCCCGATAACGCCCAGTATCAGCGTCAGCATCAGCAGTACTATCAGCATTATGCCCAATCCGCGAAAACCGTTGTTCATACAGTCACCGCCTTAAAACGTATACTCCACACTGCAATAGACTTTCCCACGCTCATCACGCAGGCAGACAATGCTTGTTTTTTCGCAGTCAAACCTGTCTGCTATCACGATGTCACCGCGCTTTATCGGCTGTTTATACTCTACCCTCAGCCTTTTTGCACTGCGGCATTCATCTACCAGCTCATCAGTAATATCCAAGTACCTTGCATTATTCACATGCTCGTTCATGTCTATGTCACAGCGCCTTACAGGTATCTGGCAGGTTATGGAAGGCATCTTTTCAGGCACATCTATCTTTCTGGGAAGATATTCCATATCCAGCTTTTCATAAGTCCTCACCTGCGCGATAAGGTCAGCAGACACCCTCATTGGTCTGCCGCTTTGGAGGTTCATAAAAGCACCTCCCGCTATGGATTTTACGCATATATCGCCCTTTTCGCCTATTATCAGCGTATTTCTGAAACCGTACATGCGGTTCAGCTCATAAGTCCAGGTCTTTGTGCGAACATTTTCGCCGTAAACAGGTCTCCTTATTATATCGACCTGCCTGTTGGTCAGAAACATCACACTGCCTGTCTCCTTAAAAAACGGCGCTAAAACAGGGTGATTCATCAGGTGCAGATCAGATGTATCCTGAAGCAGGTCTATCAGCACGCTGTTGCCTATCACGCCGCCGCTGCGTATCTGTGAGCAGTATATTTTTCTGTCCGTCTCATACATATCCATTCTCCCGTCTTTATCGCAAAAGAGCAGCCTGCGCAGGCTGCTCGTAAATTGCAATTATCTCAGCTTTGTCACAGCATCTGCGCACATCGCCGCATGCCGTGAAGCACATTATTCATCTTCTTCGTCGTCATCATTTGATGAACTGCTTTCCGATGGACGCTTGCCATAGCTGTAACCGTAACCATAGCCGTAGCCGTACTTATAGCCATACTTGTACTTATAGCTGTACTTGCCGCCGTACTTGCCGCCCGAAACAGAAACATTGTTTACGACCACGCCCAGCAGTGAGCCATCAGCCATCTTTACAGCCTCGATAGCCTCTTCCAGCGCATCATAAGTTGAATGAGCATGCTTAGCCACAAGCAGTATTCCCGCGATAGTATCAAGCAGTGTCAGTGCATCGGTAACTATATTTATAGGCGGAGTGTCGATAATGATATAATCGTAATGCTCCTTGAGCTGTTCCAGCAGCTGCTTCATGTTATCAGAACCCAGAAGTTCCGATGGGTTAGGCGGTATAGGACCGCATGTCACGATGTCGAGGTTGTCGATAACATCGGTATTGACTACCTCCTTGAATGAGTTCAGACCGCCGATCAGAGAAGATATGCCTACTTCATTCTTGATATTGAACACCTTATGCTGAACAGGCTTTCTCAGGTCGCCGTCTATCAGCAGTACGCTGTTGTTATTCTGCGCCAGTGTTATAGCAATATTAGCCGCAACGGTGGACTTACCTTCTGCCGCCAGCGCACTTGATATAGCAAAGATATGATTTTTCTTAGTGGAAAGCGCAAAAGAGATATTGGTTCTCAGGTTCTTGTATGCCTCAGTAACGGGGAAAGCAACGTTCTTGTCCATGAGAGTCCTTCTCTTGCTTCTGCCGCCCTGATTATGCTTTTTAATACTTGCCATACTTCTTTGAACCTCCGTTCTCGTCCATGAAAATATCGGGGATCTCGGCGAGAACAGGTACGCCGAAACGTTCCTTTACATCTTCACCGCTCTTGATAGTATTGTCAAAGAAAGTCGCGATAAGCGCAATACCGATAGATACAGCCAGACCTGCCACCAGAGCCAGCAGCGTAAATCTCATAATATTAGGACCACTCGGAGAAGTGGGCACTATCGGAGGCGAGACCATCTCAACGTAACCTGCCTTAGTGGTACGTATAATGATCTCAGGCGCTATCTCGGAAATATAAGTGCATATATCAGCCGAGAAATTAGGAACTTCTGTGGTAACAGTTACCTGAAGCACCTCAGTGTTGTTTACTGCCGCGATGTTTATCAGCTTCTTTATCTGACCCGACGGGATATACTCCTTGCCATCTTCGTCCATGGCTATGGTGAAGTAATTGCGCAGGTCATCAACACTGTAATCCTCAATAAGTCTGTCAGAGATAGCCTCATAAACAGATGTATCGTCAAGTATAACGATATATGTTGCCGCAAGGCTTCGTGCGGTATTGATGTCAGCGCCGTTTATAAGGTTATCGTCCTCTTCGGTCGGGTTTTTGACACCGTTGGTAACATAGATCTTTATGCTTGATGTATACTGTAAAGGCAGTACAAACTTAGCGTAACTGTAACCTGCCACAGCCGCAACGACTGTAACAATGATTATCAGCTTGATATGGGCTAATAATATTCCCAGGATCTCCTGGATACTGATTTCTTTTCCTTCCATACTCTTGCAACACCTACCTGATATTTTTCTGCCGCACGCTTGCGGCACAACATACTAACATACTTTAATATTATACACCAAACAAGCGCCTTTGTCAACCGCATTAACGACAAATTTACCCGTTATTGTGACTGTTTATTTGATGTTACCGATATTTTGTGCAAAAAACGCGAATTTTTTCAGCTTTCACAGCATCTTTTCAAATTCAGGATCTTTCTTCCAGCAGATCTTTCATCACCCAGCCGGGAGTGCTGTTATAGCTCGTATAGACCCATATATTTCCATCTTCACCGACTGTCTCTCCCCAGCCCGAGATATTGTCACCGTCAGGTATCTGCAATCTCACTTCATACTGCTTTGACGGACCAAATCTCAGATTAAGGTAAGTCGTATCGGATACGACCGTAAACTTCTTTTCCGATCTGTAACGCATGCCTGCCTGCAAAGTATACAGGGACGAATATTTTGATGTTGTCGTCACCGTCGTTTCGGTAGTCGTCTTAGTCGTTGTTGTCACGGTAGTTGCCGTCACATCGGGAGCATCTTCAACATTTACAGTGGCTTTTCTTGTAGTTGTCGTCATCGGCTCGCTGACTGTCACAGCCGCCGCAGTAGTCCCGTTGTGTTCGGGTATAGAGTAGAACGTCTTTGCATCGGTGCGCTGTGTGGCACGCAATTCTTCGTCCACATCATTATCAGGATTGTCTATCTCAGTATTTTCCAGCGAACCCGTTATGCTCGTCGTTGTGGTGTAGCCGCCCTCCAGGTCCTCATCATCGCTGTCTATCTCGCCGCCGATATACACGGCTGTCTTTGTTGTGTGAACACTTCGCCTTGTCAGCGCCTCAGTCGTAGTGAACAGCGGCTCGGTATCGGAAGGATCGCCCTCTCCCACCTGACCGCAGCCTGTAAGTGCCGCAGCAAGTACTGCCAATACTGCCATCTTAAAATTTTTACACATGATCGTCCTCCGTCTTTATATATATCTCCCGTTCCTGATATGTATTGCTGATAAAGCCCTGCGGACTTTCAGCAACGACCGACCGCATCGGGTCTCTGCGGTCATCCTCTCCGCTCCCCCGAAATTCCCGTCAATGCAGACTTTTCTCTCTCTTGACTGCCTGCTGTCACAGCGCCAGGAGCTTTTCCGCGTTTCGGAAAAATATCTTCTCCCTGTCATCATCGGATAAGTCCATGCGCATTATCTTGTCTCTTATGACCGCAGGGCTGTCCCACGGACAGTCACTGGCGAAAAGTATCCTGTCAGCACCGTGTTTCTTTATTATCTTTTCCATCAGCTCATCTGCCACATAGCGCCCCGTGAACGCCGTGTCAAGGTAGACCTCACCATCATGCCCCGCCAGCAGGTCAAGCACCTGCTGATGACTGTCGTTACCGCCAAGATGCGCCAGTATCACCTTCATGTGGGGGTGCTTTTCAAGCATTTTCAGCGCACCCGTCACAGAACAGTGTATCAGCGCGGGCGAAACCACATCGAACCCCGCATGGAATATCACAGGCAGTCCCCGCTTCTCTATCTCGTCATACATAAAGTCTGCCCGCTCTTCATCTACCATATACCCCTGATAATCGGGGTGGAGCTTGATTCCGTGAAGCCCCAGCGCCGCGATGCGGTCAAGCTCTTCGCACATATCCTCGGCATCGGGGTGTACCGACCCGAAACTTATGAACCGCCCGCCGTCCTGTTCTGCGCACCAGTCGTTGAGTATCTTCTGCTGGGTGGGCTTTGTGGCTATGGGCAGCAGCACTCCCCTGTCAACGCCCCATTCATCGAACTTTTTCACCGTGTCCTCTATAAGACCGTTTGTCAGCGGTTCGATGTCTGCCCGCGCTTTCAGCTGTGAGACAGCGCGTTCGGCTATCTTGGGATTAAAGCAGTGTACGTGAAAATCTATCAACAAAAGAAATGACCTCCGCTAACAAAATTCAGTTATATTATATCACAAATTCTTCTCCCGTTCAAGTGAAGTCACAGAACTTTCCCGATTTTCATACATATATCACACAAATCTGCTTGCATAAACTGAAAAAATGTGGTATAATTTGATAGAATGATAATTTGATGTATATATCGTGTGATCTGAAAGAAACTGCCGCAGTTAAAGTCCTGCATGTTTCGATATTTCGTTATGATGCGAAAGTCAGCAG
Organism: uncultured Ruminococcus sp.; assembly: GCF_902762735.1. Lineage (GTDB taxonomy): Bacteria > Bacillota > Clostridia > Oscillospirales > Ruminococcaceae > Hominimerdicola. The sequence continues at coordinate 26,871 of NZ_CACWPP010000041.1, read as the reverse complement.
AACAGGTGCAGAAACTATGGCGATCCAACTGTTTAGATTCACAAGATCCGGTCGCAAAAGCTGGGATTTATGGGTTTTGTGACCGGAACATGTCTGAATTTTAAGGCGGATCGCTATATGGCAGAGATTTTTAATCAAATCCCAATTTGGTTGTGTATTGTTCCCCCGCCGAATGCGGGGGAACAATACGAAAGAACAGCCATTTTGTATCATCAGCAATACACATCAAAATTGGGAGTTCATCAATGACATTCCATTTTTATATAACATCGGAGGAAAGTAAAATGGACAGTTTTAAGGAGCAGATAATCAAAAAGGAAAATACGAGCCATGACAATATGCTGAGGTTTCTCATATCCTTCGCGGCAGTGGCACTGGGCTTCGGGGTGATCATGTTCACCATTTCGGCGATGGCATACCTGCCCATAGCCATTTTCATCGCCGCTGCGATCATCTACGGCGCGGTGCATCTGATACAAAATCTGAACCTTGAATACGAATATATCTTCACAAACGGCGACCTCGATATTGACAAAGTGATCGCCGCAAGGAGCAGGAAGCACCTCATCACCCTAAAAGTCAATGATGCCACCGATATTGGCGAGTATAAAGAGGGTGTCGACGGCGGCGACAAAAGCGTTGTCCTCGCATCTGCGATGAACAGTGAGCTTACCGACTGGTACATGGATTTCAAGCATGCCGATTACGGCGAGACAAGGCTGGTCTTTACACCCGATGATGACATGCTCAGGGTAATAAAGACTCACCTGCCGAGAAATATCCGCAATAAGGTGAACATTCCCGACAAGCCCGCAGAGGACTTCGAGTGATGAAAGCATTCACAGTGGGCACTGATATTGTCGAGGTAGGGCGCATCAGAAAAAGCTGTGCGCGCGACAGTTTCGTAAGAAGAGTGTATGCCGCCGAAGAGCTGGAATACTTTTCTGCCAAGCGTGACCCCGCCGAAAGCATGGCAGGGTGCTGGGCGGCAAAAGAAGCCTTCGGGAAAAGTCTCGGCACGGGCGTGCGGGGGTTTGAACTTACGGAAGTCGCAGTCGTCAGGGACGAGCTGGGCTGTCCCCATTTCAAGCTGACGGGCAGGGCGAAAGCAATTGCCGAGAAACGCGGTCTTGATTTTTCGCTTTCCATCTCCCATACGAAAGAGTATGCCACTGCAACGGTCAGCAATCCAACTATTTAAATTCACAAAATCCGGTCGCAAAAGCTCGGATATATGGATTTTGTGACTGGATTTTGTCTGAATTTTAAGGCGGATTGCTATGAGTCCGCCCGAAAGCAAGGCGGCAAATATTAATATTCTCCACCGCAGGCTGACTGTTATGACACAAAATGCATCGCCCGATGGGGTATGGGGCAGCACCCCATGACAGACAGGAGGAATAAACATGATAAAAGACAGGATACTTACCGTTGACCAGATGAAAGTCTGTGAACGCCGTTCGGAAGAACTTGGTGTATCTGCAAGTGAGCTTATGGCGGCTGCGGGCGAAAAGCTGGCGGGGCACGTTATCAGCGAAACTATGGCTGACGGTCAGCCCGATACCCCGGAGGTCGTTATCCTTGCAGGCAAGGGCAACAACGGCGGTGACGGCATGGTTGCCGCAAATCACCTCTTTCGCGGCGGCATAAGCACAAAAGTCGTGCTGTGCTGCGGCAATCCCGCCACAGAAGCCGCTCACAATGCCTTTGAAAAGCTCAATAAAGACATCGAGGTAATGTTCTATGACGGCGATACCACCCACGCATGGGCTAAGGCGATAAGCGACAGCACTATCGTCGTTGACTGTATTTTCGGCACAGGCTTTTCGGGCGAGATAGGGCGCGAGCTTCAGCCGCTGTTCATTCACCTGAACACTTATGCAAGGCGCGTCATCGCCTGCGATATACCATCGGGCGTTGATGCAAGGAGCGGTCAGGCTGGCGTGCTGGCGGTAACTGCCGATGTTACAGTCACCATGCACGCGAAAAAGCTGGGCATGCTGCTTTCGCCCGCAAAGTATTTCTGCGGCAAGATAATCGTTGATGACATCGGCATTCCCGCCGCCGCCAACACGGGCGACCCGCTGATGGCGAACGAGATATACGCCAAAGCAAGCATGCTGAGCGATGAACAGCTGGGCAAGAAGTTTCTTACCTCACGCAAGCCTTGGGCGCACAAGGGCACTTTCGGCAAACTGGTATGCGTCTGCGGCAGTGACAGATATGTGGGCGCGGCAGGCATCTCTGCGACTGCGGCACTGCGAATCGGCGTGGGTCTGGTGGAGATATGCAGCACCGAGAATGTCGTTCGATCGCTGTCCTCAAATCTGTATGAGTGCATTTTCAGCACCATGAAGTCCGATGAGAGCGGCTGTATGACTTCCGACAACGCAGAGGAGATACTTTCAAGGCTGGAAGATGCAAAAGCACTGCTGTTGGGCTGCGGTCTCGGTCACACTCCCGAAACGGAGAAGCTGGTGGCTGAACTTGTCGAAAAGTCCCCCGTGCCTGTGATACTTGATGCAGACGGCATAAATTCGCTCGTCCCGAATATAGATGTACTGTTGAAGAAAAAGTCAACGGTGATACTCACACCTCATCCGGGCGAACTGGCGAAACTCTGCGGCGTATCGCAGGAGGAAGTCCTGTCAGACAGGCTGAAATACACCTACGCGCTGTCCAAAAAATACGGCATTACAGTAGTTGCCAAGTCCGCAGAGACAATTGTGTGCTGTGCCGACCGCACAGAAGTCATAACAGCGGGCAACACTGCGCTGTCAAAAGGCGGTTCGGGCGACATGCTGGCAGGTCTCATAGCCTCGCTGACAGCCCAGACCAAGCGTTCCTCACTGATAAACTGCATACTTGCATGCCTGGTAATGGGCAGGTGCGCGGAGATACTCAGCACCAAGCGTTCCGAGCGCGGCATACTCGCAAGAGATATTCTCGCCTACATGCCATTCTTCCTGAAACATCTGGAAAGCGGTGAGGAGTAAGCTATCACCGAAATACAAACGGCTCTTCTTCAGCGGAGAGCCGTTTTCTTTTTGGAGGATAAGCATGAAAGGTAAAATTTTGCTGTTCACAGCCATTCTGACCGCCGCCGCAATAGCAGGCTGCGCCGCCGAGCGCAAAGCAGTCAAGCCCGATAAAGTCGCAGAGGATTTTGACAAGACCGCCGAGATCTCCCTTAACGGCAGAGATTACACCGCCAGACTGCGGCGCGGCGGCGATGAAATGTGGGAGTGCGAGTTCACCCGCCCCGACTGCATCGCAGGATTTAAGCTGACCACCGACAGGACAGGCTGTCTGATGACCTATAATGACATGGAATACCTTGCCGATAATTCAGACCTGCCCCAATACGCCCTCATGCCCATGCTGACAGCCGCCCTCGATGAAGTCATAGCAGGCAGGAACATCAGCTGTACCGAAGGAAAAAACTGCCTCACCGAAGTCGGGCAGGCGGCAGGTCAGTCATTCAAAGCAAGCGTAAAAAACGGCGAGATAACCGAACTGGAGATAGCGGGACAGCTCACCGCGAAATTCACCTGACCGCACAGCAGCATTACAAAAAAAAGACCTGCGGCACGCGCCACAGGTCTTTATATCATCTATTACTTTTCAAGAACAACAGTGCCGTCCTCAGCATACTCGATGATGCCGTCAGAGTCAGCATCTGTCAGCTCTTCCTTCTCGTAGGAAGCACCGCCCGGTATAGCACCCTCAGGGATAGCGATAACGTTGCCTGCATCGTCCTCGAATACGATGTCAGCGATGTACAGGTCGATGTCGCTCTTCACCTGCCAGCACATCAGGGTGGTGAAGTTTGTCTCATTCTCATGGTTGAACTTAGCCTTATCTTTCAGACCAACTCTGGCAGAAGCTACGCAGTGTGCCCACTGGTTGCACCAGCCTTCACCCTGATCGGAAACCATTTCATAAGTGCCCAGATTGCCGTTCCACTCGCCCTTGTTGTTGGAACCGATAGCGCCGCCGTACCAGCCAACGGTTATCGGGCCAAGACCGTCATCATAGACAGCCTGCTCATTGGCGATAGCGACAAGCTCTGCCTTAACATTGAATATGTTGTCCATCAGCTCGGGCTGAGCCGCGAACAGCTTGTTCATATCGATCTTGATCTTCAGTACCTTGTGACCGTTGTTTTCCTCATCGGCAGTATCATAGATCTCCTCATCGCACTTGAGCATCGGCACGCCTGCAACTTCCTGCACAGAGAAATTTACCTTAGCTTCGTCACCTGTGTAACCCTCTTCGCCGGGCTTTACATCTTCCGAATCCTCATAGAAGCAGGAGATGATGCCTGTAACATCGCTGTCAGGCGCAAACTTTATGGAAGCATTGTCAATATCCTCCAGCGACTCAGCGATAGCCGACAGAGGCTTCCAGTTTGAATTATCTACTGCGGGAGCTTCATCTTCCTCAGCTGTTGTTTCAGCGGGAGCTTCACTCTCAGCAGGAGCTTCACTTTCAGCAGGAGCTTCTGTCTCAGCCGCAGTGGTAGTTGTAGTAGTTGTCGCATCAGCCTTAGACTCGCTGTTATCAGCAGAATCGCCGCAAGAAGCAAACATCAGTGCCGACATGGTCAGCGCCAGTGTCATAGCAAGAACTTTCTTCATAAAAATACCCTCCATCAAAATATTTCACGGAGCATAGCCCCGACCTTATTTACCTAAGTATTATAACACTTTTGCGCTTTCATTTCAATATCAGTTTTGCACAATAATAACCCGCATTTAAGCGTTTTTTGCACTGAAAACGTTTTCACCGCAAGCAAAAAAAGACCCCTGCGCGAAGCAGAGGTCTTTGAAGTTTCAGTTTTTAAAAAAGATTACTTTCTCTTGGAAACAACTGCAACAGCGCCTGCCAGTGCCAGACCTGCCAGTGCCAGACCTGCGGTAGCGCCGGTAGCCTGGTTGGTGTTGTCAGAAGCAGCTGCGGAAGATGCAGCGGAAGTTGTTGTGGTTGTAGTAGTGGTCTTGGTAGTAGTTGTGGTTGCAGCCTTGCTGCTGTCAGCTGCTTTGCTGCTGTCTGCTGCCTTGCTGTCCTCAGCCTTGCTGTCGGTCTTGCTGTCAGTCTTGCCGTCATCAGCCTTGCTCTCTGCTGCGGACTCAGCCTTGCTCTCGTTGTTAGCAGCCTGCTGTGCCAGATAATCAGAGTTCAGCATAACACCATCGTGAGAGAAATCAACGCTGGTGATGTCGATGCCCCTGTAACCGCACTGGATCAGGAAACCGTCCCACTTGGAACCGTCTGCGCCGTCCTTGCCGCCTTCGCCGTAGGAAGAATAATCCTTCATGTCAGCGATGCAGTCAGCGCTGATGGTGAAAGAAACCTCGTTCAGGCTTGTATCATAGATGCAGAAGAAGCCGTCGTTGTTCTGGATAGCATACTTAGCGGGATCGCCGTTCTCGTCCAGCAGAACGCCGTCATCATCAGTCTCCATATCGTCCTTCAGCGGCCAGCCCGATACATAGTCAGGGTTGTGTACAAACAGAGCTTCCCAGCCGTTAGCAAATGCGGGCTTGAAAGAGCAAACCTTATCGGCAAGACCGCTCTCGGTCCAGTTGAAGTGTACAGTAACAACGCAGTCGCCGTCACCGAAAGTCTCGGCATTTACAAAATCGTCAGCGTCATCAGCTGTTACGAATACGCCCTTCCAGTCTTCCTTACCGGTCTGTCTGCATCTGTCGATAGTATTTGCGTTTGCGGAAATTACCATTGCAGAAGCGATAGCCATAGCGGACATGCCTGCAAAGATCTTAGAAATTTTCATTATGATCTCCTCCAAAATTTCAGTTATATTCCGGAACCCGAACCTCTTCAAATTCCTAATTTACAGTATATCAGCATTTTTGCTGATTGTCAAGTATTTTGCATGCGGAAATTTCACCCAAGCCCCAAAATTTATCACAAAGTTTTCACAGTCATTTTGTGCAACAACCACAGAAAACGATTTCATTTTTCTATGTATGTTATTTTTTTCTGAACTCTCATATTACCATATTATATATTATATTATGTGATTATCCCGCTGATACACCAAAATAAACGATGTTATATCTGGAATTGAATACTGTTGGCGGTTATCCTTCCCCCGCCTGCGGCGGGGGAAAGATAACATCAACTCAGTTTTTCCTCATTGATAAAGGTATTTTGAGTCATATTACATTATCCTTCCCCGACCGACTTTACGTGTTTATCGGGAAGCTCCTCCCCAAATCAAAACAGACAGGCATCGCCGCTGATGACCTGTCTGTAATTACATTTATGTACTTTTCATCTGTTGAGCCTCAGTGAGCTATCACATTTGAGAATGCCAGACCCACTTTTTTGCCCTCATAAGTCGCCTCATAAGAGAACGTCTGACCCTGCACCTCAGTACCGCCGTTTGCGTCGATGGAAAGTTTGGCAACAGGCTTTTTCTCAAGATAAAGCTCTTTTATCTTGCCGGGATAATTATTATCATATATGCGCAGAATATATCTTCTGTGACAGCTTGAATCTCTTATCAGCCCGATGGTGTTGACCGTGTGAGTGTCATCAATGGTAGTGACCACAGGCACACCGAGACTCAGCTGCTGCTGGAGTATCCTGAAGCCTTCGTCGCCGTTCGTCAGATTGAACTCATACTCAGCATCGTCCCACTGCAAAGCATTCAGCCTGTACAATGAAGCGCACAGCTGTGCATCGCTTTCACCGTAACCGCGTGCTATCTTATCAATGCCGCCCGCAATATCCATGTTGAGCAGTTCCACCTTTGACCACAGCAGATTGCCCGCCTCGATATTGCGTGTAACTATCTCCCAGCCCATATTTTCGCAGTCCATTCGGTACTGCTTTTTCACCTGCAAAGTATCGCCCTCAGATGTGTAGTCCAGATATTCGGTCACATCCGAATACTTATGCATAAATACCGACGGCTGGAGACTGTTCAGCGCTTTCCTGTCATCATAAGCCCTTGCGGGTTCTGTTCCGTTCAGGTCATAGCCTGCGGCAGGCACTTTCTGTGCCGAGTTATCTTTTGGGTCAATATCGCCAAGCGCCATCTGCATACTGCCGAGATACCAGTCTCTTGCCATTACAGCCATGCCGAAATCAACGCTCGCGGCGTTGGTCGTCCTGAAATTCTTGAAAGCGAAGCCGTTCCTCGACGGCTCAAAACCTGTGTTGTACAGCGAATATCCTGTCACGTCATCGCTCGAATCCGAATAAGAGACTATATCATAGTTCAGCGTAGTCACTATCTGCTTGTAAACATCTTCCAGCGCAGTCGCATCAGATGCCGAATAGTACTTGCCGCCCGTAGAATAGGCGACTTCCTGGAGCCAAGCCCTGTCAATATCTCTTCCCAGTCCGACAGTCAGAACTATTACCGACCTTTCATTGGCAAGCTGTGAAAGGCTCTCTATCGTCTCCGCATCTACCTCGTCCGACTCGCCGTCAGAGAGCATCACGATGATATTAACATATTTTCCGCTGCCCGTCGCATTGAATTCATTTATGCACTTTTTCAGCGCAGTCTGGTTGAAAGTTCCGTCAAACACCTCGTCCTCAGTGCGTATGCGGTTGAGTACATCGCGCAGTACTTTTCTGTCATCTGTAAAATCGCACATTTTGGTGTATGTGCCTGTAAACTTGCTTATGCCGATGCAGAAATCATCGTCGAACTTGTCTATCAGCGACTGAGTGAAGTCCAGGCGCTTGAAATTGACATCGTTTTCGGAAGAAGTCGGGCAAAGCTCTTTCGGGTACATCGAACCCGAGTTGTCTATCAGGAAAGCCACCCGTGTCGTTGCAGGCTCGTTCACCGACTTGTCTGCGCCCACCACATATGTACCCGATTCGGTTATATTCGCCTGAACATAGCCCTTTTTGCTGTCAGCCTTAGATTCTAGCGGGATATACTCGCGCTTATCCGCATCGAACCTCAGCACCTTGAGTTCATCGTAGCTGCAGCCTATTTTTTTCAGCCTTTCCTTGTCAACATCTATCCTGATGGTCGCCTGAAGGCACGGATAGTCCGAATAATAGTCATACGCCGCCGAGACCACGCTCGGATTTGAAGATATGCCGAACAGATCCAGCTGTTCCAGCGAAGCGCCCGCTATATTGGGGCTTCCGCTCAGTTCCAGCAAACAGCCGTCAAGCTGTTTATCTACCACTACCACCCTCACGCTGTCATTCGTTTCGCCGTCGGAATTTCCCAGACGCGGGCTTGTACCTGCCATCAGCTCATAACCGTCCAGCATGCCGTCGCCGTCGGTATCGGGGTTCAGCGGATCTGTACCGAGCGTGTATTCATCGCCGTCAGTCGCGCCGTCGCCGTCGGTATCGGCATTCTGCACGCCCGTGCCGACAGTCTCCTCACGGCTGTTTATCAGACCGTCCTCGTCCCAGTCCTCATTTTCGGGAAACTCGGGATCTTTATAGGTCGATTGTATATCTATCTGTGTAATGGCATTTTTTGCCAGATTTATCCTGTTGTTGCGCCTGATACTCATACCCACAGTTACGACCACCGAAACCACAACAGCCAGCACAACAAGCAGTACCACGAAGGTTATCTTCTTTTTGCGCATACTTCGGTCGATACTTTTCGCAAAATCGTTTGCTGTTGGAGTAGCCTGCGTTCTCTTCATTCCGTCTGCCCCACCTTTTTTATATCCTTAAACAAACTTTTTGACAGAACGCCAAAAAGCCGTTCATATCCATATGTATATTCTAACATATAACCCCCTATTTTTCAAGCATATTCTTATTAAAATATTACACAAATTATTTCATGTGTTTTTTACTGACAGCACAGCAAACGTTTTCGTAATTTACATTTATTAAAATCCTTATATGAACTTTCCGACAGCGCTCACAAAACGCTGTCTCTTGATTTGTCTATCTTGAATATTTATGTTTGATTTAACTCAAATTTCACCTCCGCCGAACTTTTGTGTAATTTACCATATCTAATTTTTCATATGTCAGTTTCAAATCCACCTGAGTGAGATCCGCATGACTGCCTTTTTTCATTTATTGTATCCCAATTTGGTTGTGTATCGTTCCTCCGCCGAAGGCGGGGGAACAATACGAAAGAACAGCCATTTTGTATCATCAGCAATACACATCAAAATTGGGAGTTTATTGTTGACAAGAAACATTCTTTATGCTATCATATTGATATTCTGTTAAAAATACAGCTCCCGATCAAGCGTGAGAAGAAATATGAGAGAATTGATATTTATTGTTAACAGCAGTACACGTCAAGACCGAGAGAAATACAAAAGGAGAAACAAACATGAAAAAAGCACTGAAGATCACAGGGAAGATACTTATCGGCATACTGATACTGCTCGTCTCACTCATAGTCATACTGTCTGCGGCAAGGCTTATCGGCAAAGCAGTCAACAGCCGCACCCCCGACGGCGGCATCAACGAGACTTTGTACGCCGACATAAACGGCACAAAACAGTGGATAAACATTTACGGTCAGGACAGGAACGCCCCCGTGCTGCTGTACCTGCACGGCGGTCCGGGCACAGCCACCAGCTGGCTCGACTGGAGCATACTGCGCACCCTCAGCGAGGACTACACCATCGTTGACTGGGATCAGCGAGGTTTCGGTCACAATTATCCCGAATATGCCGAAGAAACTCTCCCCACCGCAGAAATGTTCATGCAGGACGGTCTTGAAATGACCGATTTTCTGCGCGAGCATCTGGGCAAGGACAAAATAACCCTGCTGGGGCATTCATGGGGTTCTGTATACGCATCAAACTTAGCGCTGGAGTATCCCGAAAAATACGATGCTGTCATAGCCATGTCGCTCATGGTCGATATGCCCGAAAGCAAAGAAACTTTCAAGCAGTATGCGCTGGAACAGTCCGCAGACGACCCCGAACTTCACGCCCTTGCCGAAAAGCTCGACCCGTCAGTGATAGTTGTCGATAAAGAGCAGGAAGAGATACTCGACCGCCTTGATGAAGCCTACAACTATACCGATGATTATTTCAAAGATTCTGACCTTAACCTTTTTGCCGCACTGTGGTTCAACCCCAACTGCACGCTGGCAGAACAAATGCGCGGACTTGGCTTGTCGCAGGAATATACCGACTATCAGCTGAAATTGATAGGCGGCAGCAATTGCAGTACAGCATTCCCGATGGTGCAGTCTCTGTCCATCAAGGACAGGACAGAGTACAAGATGCCCTATTACGTCATCATGGGCACTAAAGATCACGGTTCGATAGATACCGTTGAGGAAGCAGAAGCCTACTTTGAGAAAGTCAGCGCTCCCGACAAAAAGTTTTTCTATATTGAAGGCGGTCACGTAGTCCCCCTGCTGAAAAGCGCAGTGCTGAAAGAATACATACACGAGATCGCCCAAAAACAAGCCGAATAAAAACTGCCCCGAAGCGACATACACGCTTCGGGGCAATATTTTGCTTTTTAAAAGCCTTACTCAAACTTCAGGCAGTCCTCCAGATTAAGCTCATACATGTCGTTATATGTAGGCTCAACAGCTGGCTTGCCGATAAGTCTGTAAAACTCGTCAGAACCGTACTTCTTGATGAAGTCCATAGTGTGGCAGTTGATGGTCAGCTCTTCCAGCAGCTTTCTCATAACAGGGCTGTCAGCGCCGTATGCCGCCTCCATGAATATGAACATGTTCTTCAGACCTGTCATCGACTGGCTGGTGACGTTCTTCGCGCCGTTCAGCAGGTTGGTGAAAGCGTTCTGGATAATGATGGTACATCTCTGCTTGTTGTCACGACCCTCGTTGGTACACTTATCCATGTATGCTTCGAGGTTGTGGATTATCCAGTGCTGTATCTTCTTGTTGGAAGGCGAGATGATACGCGCCTTTACAGCCATATCCAGATTTTTCCTTGTAGTCATGATATGCTCTGCGATTATCTGACGGCAGGAAAGACCCTCGTTTATCTTGATGAGTATATCCTCCAGCTTGGGGTGTATCTGACGTATCATCTTCTCCATCTGGATAGTCGTTCTCATGGTGTAGGTAACACCGTCCATCAGCAGGTTCAGCAGTGCGATAGCCTCTTCTGTATCAGCGTTGCCTGCCCTGTCAACAGCTTCCTGAGTGATGTTGCCGTCAAGTATGCTGTCAGGATCGTAGATCTCGCGCAGTTCGTTGAACTTGCAGTAGAACTCATAGAACATAGGCGCAATATCGTGATCCTGCAAATACTGACCGATCAGTTCGAGTGTAACAGCCATGCCGTCGATCTCATACAGCTGTATCATCTCGGAAAGATCCTCCCACGCACGCGCGGTGATGATCTTGTAGTTGTGTCTGTCAGTAGCATCTATCTCATAATAGTGACCCGGATGCAGTTCCAGATAAGCTATGATAGCGGGGTGAACACCGCCGTAGTAGCCATATTCCTTCCAGCACAGGAAGTCAGCCTCGCACTCTACCTTCTTAAATCTGTCCCATGTAACTATATCGAACTCGTTAACAGACTTGTTGAACTGAGGCGGGTTACCTGCGGTAACGATTACCCATCCGGGAGGTATCTGGTGCAGACCGAAGATCTTGTACTGCAAGAACTGAAGCATGATAGGTGCCAGCGATTCAGATACGCAGTTGATCTCATCGAGGAACAGTATGCCCTCACGAATGTGGGTCTGCTCCATCGTGTAGTAGATGTTCGCGATGATCTCCGACATGGTATATTCCGAAACCTTAACGTCAGCGCCGACAAAGTTTCTCTCGACGATAACAGGCAGACCCATCGCAGACTCTCTGGTCTGGTGAGCCATCGAGTAAGAGATCAGGTTAACGCCTGTCTCCTGCGCGATCTGATCCATGATAGCAGTCTTGCCGATACCGGGAGGTCCCAGCAGGAAACAAGGTCTCTGATGCTCAATGCTGATCTTATACTCGCCGAACTCGTCCTTTATCAGGTAAGCCCTTATCGAGTCAAGGATCTGCTGCTTAGCGTCTTTTATGGTCATAAGCAAAAACTCCTTCAACACAGAATAGACAAGATCTATCCCAATTTTTTTCAACTAATATTATACACTATATCCAAAACCATGTCAATAGAAAAAATTATTTTCGTAAATGTGACTTATTTTTATTAATTAAATATATGCAATTTGGCAACTGCACAGCTCCTGCCCCGAGATACAGCCGTTCTTACGCACCATACAGACAAAAAAAAGATCTCCGCGCAGACCCGAAAAGCCCGCGCGGAGAAATTTTAGGAGAAATAATTACAGAAAATGTCAGCCATCATTCGCTCTTCTTGTCAGCGGAGATAGGTGCTGCTTCATAGATGAACTTGACCTCGCCCTCAACGCCGTCAGCCTTGCCCGAGAAGTTATCGTAAGCCCTGCTTGCTTCTTTGAGTGCGTCCAGCCTGTCAAGAAGAGGTGTTATATCGTCATTATAGGCGTTTATGATCTTGTCTATGCCCTCTCTGCGGAACTTCTTCATGCCCTCGCTCAGTTCCTTAGCGCCGTCCTCCAGCTTCTGTGTACCGTCCTTGAGAGTTCCTGTGCCGTCATCGAGGGTCTTTATGCCTGCGTAAAGCGTACCGCTGCCGTCCGAAAGTTTTGATGCGCCCTCATACAGCTGTTCACTGCCAGTCGATACCGAGTATGTGCCGTCTTTAAGGTTTTGACCGCCCTGCCACAGCATGCCCAGACCGTCATCAAGACTGCCAGCGCCAGCCGAAAGCTGACCCAGACCGTCCTGCAAAGCGCCGATACCGCCGTCAAGGTCGCCTGCGCCCTTGTGTGCCGCCGCTATGCCGTCCGAGAGGTCGTGTGCGCCCGCAGAAAGTCTGCCTGCGCCGTCAGCCACCTGTCTGCCGCCGTCTGCCAGCTGACCCGCACCGCTGACCATATCGACTATGCTTGCCGCCAGCGTGCCTGTGCCTGCTTTAAGGCTCTCGCCGCCGCTTGCCAGCTTTGCCAGACCCTCATCGAGTGTCACACTGCCGCCCGAAAGCTGAGTCAGTCCGCCCTGTAAACTGCCGACACCCGCATCGAGGTCAGCCGCGCCCTTGTGTGCCGCCGCTATGCCGAGTGCAAGGTCATTTGCGCCCTTGTCGGCATCATTTGCACCTGCCGCCAGCGCATGCAGACCGTCCGCCAGACTGCCCGCGCCCGTATCAAGGGATACCACGCCGTTGAACAGCGTATCAGCACCGACCCTCAGCTGTGCCGAGCCTGCTGTCAGCTGACCAAGACCCTCATCGAGTGCCTTAGCGCCCGCATCAGCTTCCGTGATGCCTGCCTGCAAAGCGCCTGCGCCGTCATCAACATTCTTAGCGCCTGCATTTGCAGTGGTAAGACCCTTCGCCAGACTGCCTGTGCCTGCACTGAGCGCATTAGCTCCCGTCAGCAGTTCACTGCTTCCCGCTTTAAGTCCTGCCGCTCCGTTCGATACCTGTGAAGCGCCTGCCGAAAGTGTCTGCGCACTGCCCGCCAGATTTCCTGCGCCTGCCGAAAGCGCCTTGCCGCCCTCATCAAGTGCCGCCAGTCCGTCATCGAGCGACTGCGCACCCGTCACCAGTGCCGCCGCACCGCTCTGCAAGCCTGCTATGCCGTCAGTCAGCGCCGCAGTATCAGCCGATACCTGCGATGCGCCGTCAGCCAACTCTGCCGCTATCTGCTCCTGCGAAGCTATGGTGTTCTGCAAAGTGCCTATCATTGTCGCTATCTCATCGCTTGGGTTTACTGCATAGACCTGCTGTAAGCCCGTCAGCACCTGCCTGTTGTATTCTATGGTCTGATACAGACCGTAAGCCGCAGTGTTTATGCTGTCCGTAATACCGTTCAGCTTGGTCGGTATCTCAGCCGCGCCCGCCGCCAGACTGTCTATGCCGCCCGAGACTGCCTGCGCACCCGCAAGCACCTTAGCAGAGCCTTCTTTAGATGCCGTAATGCCCGCTGACAGCTTCCCCGCCGATGCAGACAGCGCACCTGCGCCCTGCGATAGCTGATATGACCCGTTCGCCACACTTGCCGCGCCGCCTGAAAGTGCAGCCGCACCGTCAGCCAGATCTTTTGTGCCTGCCGCCACTTTCTTAGCGCCGCTGTTCAGGTCAGCCGCGCCCTTGTCAGCGCTGTCAATGCCTGTTGAGAGCTGTGATGTGCCTGCTTTCAGGCTGTCTGCGCCCTCTTTCAGTTTGCCCGTGCCGTCTGACAGCTTAGCCGAACCGTCCTTCGCATTTTTAAGACCGTCATCAAGTGCCGCCGCGCCGTCTTTGAGGCTCTCACTGCCGCCTTTCAGCTTTTCACTGCCCGCTTTGAGTTCATCAGCACCTGCCGAAGCTGTGTCTGCGCCCTCTTTGAGCGCTTTTGTGCCTGCCGCCAGCTTGCCCGCGCCGTCATCAGCCGACGCAAGACCCACAGCCAGTGCCGCACTTCCCTCTTTGAGTGCCGCCGCGCCCTCGTTTACCTGTATGAAGCCGCCGCTCAGTTTTGCCGAGCCGTTCTTAGCCGCTTTTATGCCGTCCAGCAAAGCCTGTGCGCCGTCATCGAGGGTCTTTGTGCCCTCCTGTAACTGCCCTGCGCCGCCTGTCAGCTGACCGATGCCCGCATCAAGATCCGATGCGCCCTTAGCCAGTGCCGCCGCACCGTCGTCCAGCGCCTCAGCACCGTCCTCAGCAGTACCCAGACCGCCTGCCAGCTGTGCCGAACCGTCCTTCAGCTGTGCCGCGCCGCTGTTCACCTGAACGAAGCCGCCCACCAGCTTGTCGCCGCCGTCCTTAGCGGACTTTATGCCATCCACCAGAGTGCCTGCGCCCTCATCGAGGGTCTTTGTGCCGTCTGCAAGGGTCTTTGCGCCGCTTGTCAGCTCCTTTGCGCCGTCATCGAGCTGTTTGCCGCCGTCAGCCAGCTTGTCAGCACCGTCTTTCAGGTCTTTCGCGCCCTTGTTGAGGTCTTTTGTGCCGCTGTAAAGTTCTGTTGTGCCGCCTGACAGCTTATCTACCGCATCAGCGAGGTCTGTCAGCTTGCTTTCAAGCTCGTCAAGACTGTCAGTGCCGTCAAAGTCAACATCTCTAAACAGGCTGTTCGTGCCTGCGGTGAACACCGTCTTTAACTCGAAGTCTGTCACATCAGCCGTGAACTCGAAATATTCGGGTATGTCTATGTCATTTTTGTCAGCCAGTCCGAGACTTTCTTTCAGACCGGGCAGTGCATAGCCGATGACAGCCTGCCTGTCACCGTCAGAGATGACCTTGCCGTTTGTCACCTGCACGTTCTTGAACTTCTCGCCGTCCAGCAGCGCGCCTGTCGCCATCATAAAGGGAGTGTATATCTCTTCGTTTTTTCCGTTTATCTGCACAGTGGTCTTTGAGTTGTTCACATAGTCGTATCTCACCGTAACCCTGCCGCTTTTGCCCGCCAGTTCTTCGGGGGTGACTGTCTTGCCGTCCAGCTTGTAGCTGACCTTTATCTCAACAGGCAGTGCCGCATCTGTATAGCCCTTATAGTAGATGTCGCCGCCCTTTGCGTCCCATGTCATGCTGTCAGACGACCCTGTGAAGCCGTCATCTGTCTTGACGTTCTCTATCTCATTCAGTATCGAAGCATCAAGCAGTGACTGCGCACCCGTCGGATTTACCAGATGGTCGCTGACGATGGTTTTGGTGGGCTTGCCGTTTGCATCTGTCAGCACGTATACAGTCTCTTCCTTGCGTGTCACATCGCCCTTTTCGTTATCGGAACTGTTCCCGCTCTTCTTTTCGCGCTTGTGTATCTCGGGCGACTTGTAGCCGTCCTTTTCCGAACTGTCATCAGCCTTTGAAGAACTGCTGTCAGCCTTAGTATCTGCCTTGTTCTCGTCCTTGTTTGCCACAGCATACAGCCCTGTCGAACCTGCCGAAAGAAGCACTGCCAGAACACCTGCCAAAAACTTAGAATACTTTTTCATGTTGATTATCCCCTTTTTATCTGAATTTATATGTCATTTACTGCATCTCAGCTGAATGACGGTACGTTGAAACCCTTTTCGCGCCTTGCGGTATCGCGCATGCCTATCGTGCTGTTGATTATCACCTTGTCGAACAGTAACAGCATCGAAGGCAGAGCGCATATGACAGTTACCATCGAGATCAGCGCACCTCTTGACATAAGTGTGCAAAGCTGTGAGATCATGTCAACGCTTGAATAAACGCCCACACCGAAAGTCGATGCAAAGAAGCCCAGCGCACTTACCATGATGGACTTCATCGAAGTCGCAAGCGCTATCGTGACAGCCTCCGTCTTGTCCTTGCCGTCTATCCTCTCCTGCTTGTAGCGTGTGGTCATCAGTATCGCGTAATCGACAGTCGCGCCCAGCTGTATCGTGCCTATTACCACCGATGCGATGAAAGGTATGGTAGTATGTGTGTAACACGGCACTGCCATGTTGACGGTTATCGCAAATTCTATGACTGCCACCAGTATTATAGGCAGTGAGAATGACCTCAGTGCTATCAGTATGATAACGAATATCGCCGCTATCGAAACGGTGTTGACCACCGCAAAGTCACGGTCGGTTATGCGTATCAGGTCTTTTGTAGCCGCCGCTTCACCGATGACCATGCCGCCCTCGTCATAGTTTTTGAGTATTTCTATCAGCTTATCTACCTGCGAGTTAACTTCGGGAGATGCCACCTTGTAGTCAGAACCTACCAGCATCATCTGCCAGTCGCCCTCTTTCAGTATGTCGCTGACCGATTCGGGTATGACCTCTTCTGGTATCGAAGAACCTATCAGCGTATCGAAAGCCATCGTCATCGAAACGCCGTCCACTTTGTCCATCTCGTCCATCATCTTCACAACGTCCTTGCGGGGCATGTCAGCGCGGCACATAACTATGTGGGTCGAGGAGATATTGAACTCCTCTTCCAGCTTTGCATTTGCGATAACGCTGTTGAGGTCGGCAGGCAGTGTGTCTGTCAGGTTGTAGTAGACATCAGTGTGCATCTGCCCGTAGATGCCAGGTATCAGCAGTGCCACGAACAGCGCTATGAACGCCCCGTGATGCTTAACTATAAAGCCCGCCGCCTTGTCCATGCTGGGTATGAAGTCTCTGTGTATGGTCTTTTCCAGCACCTTGTCGAACACAAGTATCATCGACGGCAGAACAGTTACACAGCAGATAACGCCGATGACAACGCCCTTCGCCATAACGATGCCCATATCAAGTCCCAGCGTGTAGCTCATAAAGCACAGCGCCAGGAAGCCCGCAACGGTAGTTACCGAACTCGATACCACCGATGAGATGGTCTGCGCTATCGCCTCAGCCATAGCCTCGTTGCGGTCATCGAACTTCTCTTTCTGTTCCTTGTAGCTGTGCCACAGGAATATCGAGTAGTCTATGGTGACTGCCAGCTGTAACACCGCCGTCAGCGCCTGCGTTATGAAACTTATCTCACCTAAGAATATGTTCGTGCCCAGATTGTAAAGTATCGCCAGCCCGACACTCAGCATGAAGAATACGGGTATCAGCAGTGAATCCATCGTCACTGCCAGTACTATGCTTGTCAGTATCACCGCTATGACAACATATGCGGTAGTCTCTTTCATGGTCAGGTCTTTTATGTCCTCGACTATGGCAGTCATGCCGTTGATGTAGCACTGCTTGCCCGCTATCCTGCGCATCTCCACAACAGCGTCCAGCGCTTCATCGGAAGATGTCGCCTTGTCGAAGAACACCGCCATCATCGTAGCACTGTTGTCATCGTTGTTGAAAAAATCGTATATATCCTGCGGAAGCACTTCCTTCGGTATGGATATATCGGCTATGCTGTCATACCACAGCACTTCTGAAACAGTGTCAATTTTCTCGAACTTTGATTTAAGTTCGCTCACCTGCTTGTCGTCCATACCCTCTACCACTACGAACGAAAAGCCGCCCTTGCCGAACTCGTCAAGCATTATCTGCTGACCTTTCATCGTGTCGATGTCCTCAGGCAGGTACGAAAGAATGTCGTAGTTTATCCTCGTCTTTATCATGCCCATCAGCGCAGGCACAGCCAGCACCAGCGCCATGATGAAAATGAAGATCCGGAGCTTTACCACTCCCCGTCCGAAACGTTTCATGCTATCATTCCCCTCTCTGTTTTATGACCTTCGGTCACTTATTTAACTATATGCAGTATATCACAAAAATGACCACTGGTCAATAGCTAAAATGACTTTTAGTCAGAATTTCGTTAGTTTAAACAAAATGACCATAAGTCATTTGTGCTGACTGTGAAAAATGTCCTATTGACAAAAATATCTAAATATCCTATAATAAAATAAAGAGCGGAAAGTTAGCTTTCGGTAAAATCACTTGCGCTGTGCGGAGGTAAAAATGGGTAAGCTGGATATAAACAAAAAAGCAAAGGAAGACTCTCTTCTTGCGACTGCATACAGGCTGTTCACCACCAAAGGTGTCAGCAAGACCTCCGTTTCGGATATTGCCGAAAGAGCAGGTGTCGCAAAAGGCACATTCTATCTGTATTTCAAGGACAAGTACGATCTGAAGAACAGGCTTGTGGCTCACCAGTCCTCAAAGCTGTTCAAAAGCGCACTGGAAGCGCTCATGGCAGAGAAAAGGGAGATGACATTCAACGAGAAGATGATATATGTCATCGACAATATCCTCACCCAGCTGGAGGGCAACCACGCTATGGTGGCGTTCATCGCAAAAAACCTGAGCTGGGGCGTTTTCAAGCACGCCATATCTTCCGCCCCGCACGGTGACGATGTTGATTTCCGTGAGATATACGATGCTATCCTCGCCGATGCCCCCAGTGACATAGAAGAGCCCGAGATAATGCTGTTTATGATAGTCGAGCTGGTCAGCTCCACCTGCCATTCGGCGATACTCTATTCCGAACCTGTAAGTCTTGAAAAATTAAAGCCCTACGTCTACCGCAGTGTCAACGACATCATTGAGCGGCACACGAAGGGTCTTAAATAACAGCAAAAACACCTCTGTCTTTCACAACAGAGGTGTTTTTATATTCTGAATATCTTATATTTCGGCGTTCAGCACTCCCTCACCGCATGAAGCACATCACATGCTCTCGGGGCAGGTTATCTTCAGCATACCGAGAATGTTGGCGATTATCTGCTTAACAGCCAGCGACAGCGACAGTCTTGCCTGCATAACGTTCTCAGGCTCGCCCTTTATGCGGCATGCGTTGTAGAACTTGTGGTACAGTGTCGCGATGTCCACCGCGTACTTAGTCACCTTTGCGGGGTCATAAGCCTTAGCCGCATCGTTTATGGTGGTCGGCAGAGCAGCCATCAGCTTTATCAGCTCCAGCTCTTCCGAAGTATTCAGCGCCTCAGCCATCTCATCAGTGAAAGCCTTCGCCTCAACGCCCTCTTCTTTCAGCTTCTTTATTACCGAGCAGATACGCGCATGTGCGTACTGAACATAGTAAACAGGGTTCTGGCTGGAATTTGAGATAGCAAGGTCAAGGTCAAAGTCGAACTGCGAGTTCGGCTCTCTCAGGTTGAAGAAAAATCTTGCCGCATCTATCGGTATCTCCTCCAGCAGAGTGTTCAGCGTTATCGCCTTGCCCGAACGCTTAGACAGCTTGTAAGTCTCGCCGTTCTTTACAAGTCTTACCATCTGCATGATGACAATATCCAGCTTTTTCGCATCAACGCCCAGCGCAGTCATAGCCGCCTTGAGTCTCGGTATGTAACCGTGATGGTCAGCGCCGAAAATATCTATCGCCTTATCGAACTTTCTCTCTGCCAGCTTGTTGTAATGGTAAGCTATATCAGGCACGAAATAGGTCGGTATACCGTTGTCGCGCACCAGCACCCTGTCCTTTTCATCGCCGAATTCGGTGGTCCTGAACCACAGCGCACCGTCCTGTTCGTAGGTATAGCCGCTTGCTTTCAGCCGTTCGATGACCTTAGCCACCGAGCCGTCATTGTGCAGCGTGCTTTCCCTGAACCATGTGTCATACTCTATGCGGTACTTCGCAAGGTCATCATGCAGACCCTGTATATTCTTTGGCAGTGCATAATCAACAAGAGCCTTCTTGCATTCCTCTTCGGGCTGTGCGCTGGCTACCATGCCGTACTCGTCAAAGAAATTCTTCGCATGCGCGATTATATCCATGCCCAGATAAACATCATCGGGCATCGGGAATTCGGGACGGTTGCCGTCCTCGCCGTATATCTCCTTGCAGAAAGCGTCCATGTCAAGATTTTTCGCAACTATCGCCTGACCTGCCTCACTGCATATCTGCATATATCTCAGCCTCAGCGATTTGCCGAACTTCTCTATCTGGTTGCCCGCATCGTTTATGTAGAACTCCCTCTCTACCTCGTAGCCCGCATATTCCATAACAGCCGCCAGACAGTCACCTATCGCGCCGCCCCTTGCGTTGCCGATGTGCATGGGTCCCGTCGGGTTTGCAGACACGAATTCCACCAGCGCGCGCTTGCCCTTGCCGAACTCGGTCCTGCCGTAATCAGCACCGTCCTCCAGCACAGCCTTTACCACCGATGCATACCAGCTCTTCGCACAGAAGAAGTTGATAAATCCGGGTCCTGCTATCTCGACTTTCTCGAAGCAGCTCCCCTCAGTCGCTATCTTGCCGACTATCGCCTCAGCTATCTTGCGGGGCGCACTGCGGAACGGCTTTGCGCATACCATCGCCGCATTTGTGGAAACATCACCGTTCTTCGGGTCGGCAGGTATCTCTATATTAAAAGCAGGCACAGCCTCCGCAGGGAAAACGCCCTCTGCCACCAGTGCGCCCATCGCATTCATCACAAGCTCCCTCGCCTGCGTAAACGACTCCTTTATCAGATCATGCATTTTTTATTCCTCCGTTTATCTCAGTCTTACTTCTACATCTATCTCAAAAACTCCCACCAGGCTCGAATTAACGTCCACCACGTAGGAGAATGCCAGTGTTCCGCCGTTTTCGTCCATCTTGACAGCTATCTTCTGCGCCTCGACCCCTACTTCAAAATTGCCGTACTGCGTGCCGTAGATGCAGTGGTGCTTCTCGCCAAGTTCAATGACCATATTAGAGGTGACACTGCCCGTCCTTGACATTACCACCTTTTTGTCCCCAAAACATTCAAGCCTTGTAACACAGCCCTCAAAGCCCGTAGCTTCGCTCTCTTCATACTCAACAGCAAAGCCTTCATCAGTAACTTCCAGCGTGCCCAGCGACATCACCTCTGTCAGCTCGGGCTCACCGCCCTGCTCTTCAAACTGTCGGCTCACCAGCCTTATATCGACTTCCCTCTTATCCAACTTCATTTTCCTTTCCCGTCAGTACAGGTCACACTTCTCCACAGTCCCCGCAAAACTTTCGCCCAGAAAGCGCTCGACATTCTCCGCGAAAAGCTCTGCGCTGTCAGTGCAGTAGAGCTTCTGACTGCCCGCTTCTTCCCGCTCTGCCAGTTCGTCAGCGAAAGTCAGCGTTTTTACCGCATATCTCGCCAGTTCCGCACTGGAAGATATGAGCTTCACGCCCTCGCCCATTATGTCCGATATGACATCTGCCAGATGCGGATAATGCGTACAGCCAAGTATCAGTGTATCCACCTGTTCACGCTTCATACATTCGAGGTATTCCTCTGCAAAGAACCTTGTAGGCTGACAGTCAAGCCCCACATAGCCGTTCTCGACCAGCGGCACGAACATTGGGCACGCCTTGCCGACTACCTTTGCGGACGGGTCGATGCTGCGTATCACCTTGCCGTAACTGCCGCTCCTTATAGTAGCGCCTGTGGCGATGACCCCTATCTTCCCGTTTCTTGTAGCCGCACACGCCGCATGCGCCGCAGGTATCACCACGCCGCTGTATACAGGCTCGGTCTTACCCGAAAATTCAGGGCTTGACATTATAACGCTCGATGCCGTGCCGCAGGCGACCAGTATCATCTTTACATTGTGTCCCCGCAAAAATTCCATATCCTGCGCGGTATATCTGGCTATCGTTTCCTTGCTTCTCGTGCCGTATGGAACTCTCGCCGTGTCGCCCAGATAAACAATATCCTCATGCGGCAGCAGCTTCGTCAGTTCCTTTACACAGGTAAGCCCGCCCACGCCCGAGTCGAAAACGCCTATCGGTGCATTATTCATAGTCCACTTCCGATCTGTCGAGCGCCAGCTTTATCAGCCTGTCCTCCTGCTCGGCATAGCTTATGCCCGCATGCTCCATCAGCTTCGGGTACATGCTTATCTTCGTGTGACCGGGCAGTGTGTTTATCTCGTTGAGTATCACTTCGCCCTTGTCGGAAAGGAAGAAGTCCACCCTCGCCAGACCGCCGCAGCCCATAGCCTTGAAAGCCCTTACAGCCACATCGCGCACTTCCTCTATGACCTTTTCATCGACCATCGCGGGTATGTAGGTCTTTGAAGCGGCATTGTTGTACTTCGCGTCATAATCATAGAACTCGTTCGCCGCCGCTATCTGTCCAACAGTAGAAGCGAAAGGCTTGTCGTTGCCCATGACAGCGCACTCCAGCTCTGTCCCCCTGACCTCCTGTTCGATCACCACTTTCTGGTCATGGGAGAAAGCCGCCTTGATGCCCGCTTTCAGCTCATCAAGGTCATGCGCCTTTGATATGCCCACCGATGAACCGCAGTTTGCGGGCTTTACGTACATCGGGTAGCCCAGCTTCTTCTCCATCAGCGCACACTTTGCATCCAGCTCAGCCATATCGCGGTACAGCATGCTTATCCACTTTGCTGTCTTTATGCCGTGTGCCTCAAGTATAGTATGTGTAACGTCCTTGTCCATGCAGCATGCCGAAGAGATCAGGTCACAGCCCACAAAAGGCACTTCCGACATCTGGAAAATGCCCTGTATCGTGCCGTCCTCGCCGTTCTTGCCGTGCAGCACGGGGAATACCGCATCTACCTTGATGTTTGTATAGCTCCCGTCCTCCTCCAGCTGTATGAAGCCGCGATGAACGGGGTCGGGACTGAATATGCATGCGATGTTGTCGGGGTGGTCAGTCCACCTGCCGTTCTCAATATCCGCCGTACTGCCCATATATCTCAGCCAGTGACCTTTCTTGGTGATACCGATGCAAATGACCTCATAGCGGTCAGAATTTTCCTTGATACTGCGTATAACATGTGCCGCCGATACAACGGAAACATCATGCTCGTTCGACTTACCGCCGAAAATAACGGCGATCTTTAGCTTTGCCATAACCAAACTTCCTTTCGTGGAAATATTAACTCAATTTAATATTATATCACATCTTTATTCCAATTGCAAACGATTATCCCGAATAATAAAAATTTTACATTTTAACAAATATGGTTATCCCCCAGACACACCACATTATAATTCATAATTCATAATTCATAATTCATAATTGTTGACATGGTCGGAAGAATGCTGTTTTTGTCAAAAAAATAATGTGGTTATCCCCCTGAAACACCACATTTTTGCAAGCAAACAGGGCAGATGCGGGAAATCGGTGTGCCGCATAGCCCCTCTACTGCGTAAGGGCAGAGGGTCGGTCGCCCCTTGCCAAGAACACTGGATTGCGGCTGTCAGATATTGGTGAGCTAAAGGGATAACCACATTATAATTTATGATCTAAAGTGGCGTACAGGCGTACAGGCGTACCAAGCCCGAAATTACGGCGTTTTGGGCGTACCAAATGGCGTTCACTCAGCCGTACCTGTACACCATGAGCCGTCCGCTGTACGTCGTTCGGTACGCTTATCGGGACGGCTAAAAGCGCGCATTTACGCCATCGGTACGCCTGTACGCCTGTTCTGGCACTTGCTCTTTAATACAGATGTGCAATCGTGATGCCTGTACGCATAAGCCGTCCGCTGTACGCAGTTCGGTACGCTTATCGGGACGGCTAAAAGCGCGCATTTACGCGGTTGGTACGCCTGTACGCCTGTTCTTACACTTGCTCTTTAATACAGATGTGCGATCGTGATGCCTGTACACCATGAGCCGTCCGCTGTACGTCGTCAGGTACGCTTATCGGGACGGCTAAAAGCGCGCATTTACGCGGTTGGTACGCCTGTACGCCTTTTCTTACACTTGCTCTTTAAAACAGATGAACAAGCGCGATGCCTGTGAAGCCCCTGACATTCTTTCCGTCATTGGTACGCCTGTACACCATGAGCCGTCCGCTGTACGCAGTTCGGTACGCTTATCGAGACGGCTAAAAGCGCGCATTTACGCCATCGGTACGCCTGTACGCCATAAATGCAAGTTGTCTTTTTATATATATCTTATATAATTTGGCTGTGTATTGTTCCCCCTCCGAAGGCGGGGAAAGATATGGGGCGCTAGGTTATCCTTTTGTTCACCGCATTTTTAGAGGGATAGCCATATTAACAAATAAAGCTGTCCCGCATACGCGCCGCACAGACTGTTCCCCCGCGCCGAATGACATATATTTAGTTAACAATTTAAAATTTTAAGTATACTATTGCTAAATATGCAAAAATATGGTATAATCTTTTCAAGAGGTGACACTGATGGAAGTTGTAAGGGCGCAGACCACTGCGGCAAGGGCAGGCGCATATTATGTGCGTATACAGGCTATGGCGAAGAAATACCACATCACACTCGATGAGGAGTTTGACGAACATGATACCCCCGACACGAAGTACATCGTTATCCTTGATGATGACTTTCCTGTTGCCACCTGCCGCCTTTATGCCGTCGGCGAAAATACCGTCATGCTGGGCAGGGTGGTCGTTCTGCCCGAATATCGCGGCAGGGGCATCGGCAGACTTGCTGTCCGCTCGGCAGAAGAATGGTCAGCCGAACTGGGATTTACCCGCGCCGTGCTTGAAAGCCGTGAGGAAAAAGTCGGCTTCTACGAAAAGCTGGGCTACACCGCCGACTTCTCGGAAGTCATCAGCGGCGGCACTTTCCGCTGTATACGTATGGAAAAAGATATGACCTGACAGCCCCGCTCCAACAGCACCAAATATAATAAGGAGGTCCACACTATGGCACTATCCGCCGACCCTTTCATGCTTGACGGTGACAGCATGATAAATAAAAACTGCCGCAGGCACGACCTGCTGAACGGCGCATGGGTCACGCCAAAAAGCGATTTTTCCATGTACATAAGCGGCTTTGACTACACACTTCGCGCCTATGACAAGGGCGAACTGACAGCCCGCTTTTGGTTCGATACAGACGGCACGCCCTCCGATTTTGCGCTTTGTGTCATGGGCACAGAAGATCTCACAGGCAAAAACGGTGAACCGATGTTCATGCTGAAAGAGATGCACTTTTCTGACCGCACCATCAAGGCACGCCTTCTGCGCCTGCCCGAAAACACCCCCGTCACCATAGAACTTGTCAGAGCAAGCTCCATTCAGGAATAGCACACGCTAATTGTAAGTACTGCATAAAACGCCCCGATTTTTTTCGTGTTTCTTTTCCTTAACTTTTCCTTAAAACCTCGCTGAATAGTGTTGCATTTGGGCGAAAGCTGTGTTATTATATTGTTGATGTCATAAAGTCATAATTCCGAAAGAGAGCATCTTTGCGGCGGCAGAATGACATCAGCATAAGAAATTGTGATTATCCCTTTAGCCTAAAAATGCGGTAAACAAAAGGATAATTGAGCGCCATACGCCAAGAATAGCCGCTGTTTTTGTGGTGTATCAGCGGGATAATCAGCATAAGAAATAATTACTTTTCAGAACATTTTCAGGAGGCGATCAGATGGGAAGTCAGGACAATTGATACGGCAGTTTCGGCGGCTATAACACCGTTCCGCAGAATTCATATCCTTCTCGTCAGAACTACAACACACCGCCGCAGCCTTATGGCGGCAGCATTCCGATGATGGTGCATGACACCAGCAGCATGGACCTTAAATGCCCTAACTGCATGGGCACAAGAATACTCGATAACACTAACATGGTGCTGAAATGCCCCTACTGCGACAGCAGAGAGGTCATTCCCGCTGAACTTATGTCTGATTACAGAAGGCTCTTCGGCATACCCGAACCCGAGCCGCAGTTCGTGCAGCCCAACAACTGGCAGCCCGTCCCGCCGCCATATCAGCCGTATACCGAACGCCCGATGGGTGTTCCGCAGGGCGGCTATATGCCGTACCAGCAGCCGCGCAAAAGGCGCACATGGCTCTGGGTACTGGGCTGGTTATTCATATACCCGCTGCCGCTGACCATTATCCTGCACCGAAACAGGACTCTTCCCTCGTTCGTCAGGTATCTGCTGATAGTTATTGCATGGATGATGTATTTCGGCATAGCAAACAGCTGACGATCCGCTGAATATTTCCGACAAGACACTTCCTGCCCGCGCGGCAGAAGTGTCTTTGCTTTTGCAGTTGTCCGCCGCCTAGCCCCTTGCCAAGAACGCTGAATTACGTCTGTCAGATATTGGTGAGCTAAAGAGATAATTCATAATTCACAATTCATAATTCATAATTGTTGGCATGGTCGGAAGAATGCTGTTTTGTCAAAAAATAATGTGATAATCCCCCTGACACACCACATTTTTTGCAAGCAAACTTTCAATTCATAATTCATAATTCATAATTCATAATTGTTGGCATGGTCGGAAGAATGCTGTTTTGGCAAGAAATAATGTGACTATCCCGCTGACACACCACATTTTTGCAAAGATGCGGGAAATCGGTGTGCCGCATAGCCCCCTCTACTGCGTAAGGGCAGAGGGTCGGGTTGGGTCGCCCCTTGCCAAGAACACTGGATTACGTCTGTCAGATATTGGTGAGCTAAAGGGATTATAATTTATGATCTATATAAGAAATTAAAAAAGAAAATAGGCGTACAGGCGTACCAAGCCCGAAATTACGGCGTTTCGGGCGTACCAAATGGCGTACATTCAGCCGTACCTGTACGCCCGAGCCGTCCGCTGT
>NZ_CACWPP010000040.1 GCF_902762735.1 uncultured Ruminococcus sp. | reverse complement strand
GGGTGTATTTACTTGTTTTTTTGCTGTTTTTGACAGATATTGGCTGTTCACAGCATGATTTAACCCCATATCCGAGGAGGATATGGGGTTTTGAGACAGCCTGAGCAGAGCTTCATCAAAAAATGAAGCTCTGCTTTATTTATGCCAGATGCATTACATTCAAAAGCAGCACCCACGACAGTCCGTAGTAAGTCACCACAGCCACAAGGTCGTTAACAGTGGTTATCAGCGGACCTGAAGCAACTGCGGGGTCAACTTTTATTTTCTTGAAAAACAGCGGTATAAGTGTGCCTACCGCGCTTGATATGAGCATGGCGAGCATCAGCGATATGCCGATACAGCCCGAGACCGCAAAGGAAAATCCTGCGGCGCGGTGCTTGAATATCATTATGTACAGACCCACCGCCGCGAATGAGAGTATGCCCAGCAGGATGCCGTTTGACAGACCCACCCGCGTTTCTTTGGCGACAAGCTGCATTTTCTGACCGAAAGTGAGGTTCTCATCGGTCAGCACACGTATCGTTACGGCAAGCGACTGTGTGCCCACGTTACCTGCCATGTCAAGTATCAGCGACTGGAACGCCATTATCAGCGTCAGCTGTGAGATGACTTTTTCAAAAGCGCCCACAACGCCCGATACCAGCAGACCCAGTCCCAATAGCACCAGAAGCCAGGGGAGGCGCTTTTTCATCGACTCTTTCAGCGGTTCCTGCAAGTCTTCCTCCGCCGTCAGACCTGCGAACATGACGTAGTCCTCGCCCATCTCGTCATCAACGACTTCGATAAGGCTTTTTGCCGTGATAACGCCCAGCAGACGGCTGCTGTTATCAAGCACGGGTATCAGGTCTTCGGAATAGTCTTTCAGCTTTTCGATACATTCGCCTATCTCTTCATTGGCGTACACGTAGGGGAAGCTGGTCATTATCAGGCTTTCCAGCGTCCTTGTGGAACGTGCCGTGATAAGTTCTTTAAGGTCTATCGCGCCGTAGAATTCGTCATTTTCGTCCACCACGAAGATAGTGGTGATATTGTCATTATCCTCTGCCTGGCGCACCAGTTCGCTCATCGCCTGCTTTACCGAAAGATCGTCCTTTATGATAATGCAGTTCGTGGTCATGCGGCTGCCTATCTCGTCCTCGTCAAAACTGGCGATAAGGCTTATCTCCTTGCGCACTTCGGGGGACAGCGCATCTATTATCAGACTGCGCTTCTCCCTCTCTATCTCCCTGAGAACGTCCACCGCAGTATCAGTCTCCAGCAGACTGACCACTGCCGCCGCTTTTTTCATATCCATCTCATTGAGGTAAGCGCCTGCATCATCTTCCTCAAGATATTCAAATACCTCTGCAAGCATATCACCGCTGCATACGCGGAAAAACTTCTTTCGCTCCTGCTGAGACAGATCGGGCATGACCCCTGCAAGGTCGTTGCTATGATAGTCTTCCAGCTTTTTCAGCATTACTCGGGGCGAGTCGTTCGACCTTATTATCGAGATTATCTCGCTCTCATAATCGGGCTTGGGCGTACCTGCCTCCTGTTCGGCGGAAGTGTTTTCCATGCCCTTTTCCATTATATCTTCTGCCATTGTCAGCCCTCCGTTTCATTTTTTATATCTCCGCTTTTTACTTAAAACACGGAGTTTAATGACGTAAGGGGTTAAAATAAGCATAAAAAAGCTCTGCTGTCCCGTTCGGGTCATACAGAGTCAGCGTGAAATATCAAAGTGAGTCCCTGAAAATGGACACATCACAGAAAGCGGCGAACTGTCACAGTTTGTCGCAAATCAGATATTTCTCCGCATAGCTGCCCTTTTGACCCGCAACTGTCACCGTTAGTCACTTCTGTTCTCACCTTCCTTTAGTTTGAATTTTTGACCTATATATTATACCACTTTTCACTTATCGTGTCAATGACTTTTTGCTATTACTGCATTTTTTTTTACATTTTCCTGCTTTGCACAGTGCTTATCTGTTCTGCTGAGCGAGTAAAAAATAAATTATGGTTATCCCTTTAATACACCACTAAGAATATAGGTACAACAAGAACAGTTTTCCCCCCGCCTGCGGGGGAAAGATATGGGGCGCTCAATTATCCTTTTGTTTACGGCATTTTTAGTTGGTGTGCTAAAGGGATAGTCATATAATAAATTGACACGATTAGATATTTGTGATATAATTAATTTATCGAACTTTTGAAAGGCGTGTTTTTATGAAGAAAGCAGGGCGTGTCCTGTTATATATATTGTTCTCGCTGTTTGCCGTTGCCGATATGGTACTTGGTGTAGCTTTTATCGGTGCAACGGTCGATCCCGCTAAAGGAAATGACCCGCTGTGTACACCGATACAGCTGGTATTATTTACACTGTGTTTTTTTCTTATGATGCTTATAAACATCGGCGGTATCGCACGGCTGACGAATCATAAAAAGCTGGTGCTGCCGACAACACTGCTGATGAACATTTTTGTTGGTCTGTCATTTGGTGTGATACCTGTATTAATGCTTATTGAAGAGAGATTTTACCTTATCTACGGTGCCGTGCTTTTAATGGGAGCGCTGTTCGGTCTGTTTGCGGTGCTTCTCGGCAAACATGCAGACAGGTTATCGCCCGATACCAAAGTTGGTCTGCTTGATAATCCCTTTAGAAGTATCAAAAGGTTTGAGAGCATAAAAGCTGAATGGGCGTGGGAAAGTGCCGCTAAGGAGTATTTCGGCGGAGAGATACCCGCTGACCCCGAACGTATTGACACAAATACCTCTGACAGGATACACAGATACGCTGCCATGCCCATCGCAAGCTATCTCTGCTGGCTGTTAAGGCGGGAAATGCTCAGCGAGATCTTCTATGACGGTGTGCCCGAAAAATTGGCGGCTGACATCAAGGCAGGTCACGGCGACCCGCTGGCGCTGTTTGAATGCTGTGACTGCACGCTCACAGAGGATATGCTTACAAAGAAAGGCTATCGGTTCACGACCAATTATTTTCACGATACAGGCTTTTTTCACACTGTCTGCTCGGACAGTTTCCAATTTGATTATTTTGACATCATCGGCGGCGGGAAGAACTATTATGTCAATGAATTTTCATGGGAAAAGCAGCTTGAACTTGAAACTGTTCTCGACCGCCGTTATTCAGATTTTATGATCTGCGATGAAGATAAAGAGCATTATTACGAATACCCTGAGGTGGGGGCTGCACATACGAAAATGTTCGGCGAGATGACTGTTTATGCCGACACAAATGTTGACCCCGCATATATCAAGCGCTGTATCGACCACATCGAGCAGCCGAGTGAAAAGCTGGAAAATGCGCTGTATGAGTCGCTGAGCGAAAGGCTCTCTTACAGTGAGGAAATACCTGATGACCGTCAGAAAGTCTATAAATATTACAATGACCTCAGCATGTACATTTTACCGCCGCAAGGCAGTGAGCCTGCTTATATCCTCAGCGGCGGTGAAGAGGTAGACCCTGAACATGGCTGTGAGTTGACGGTGCGCGGCGACTATGCGAGTGATGTGTGTCCTGCACTTGATGTGGACCTGCCCTGGTCGGAGAGTTTTGAGTGGAAATACAGGGCGGCAGTCAGCGACAGGGAAAAGACCCGCAGGGTAAGTGCTGTACCCTCTGAATTCGGCGGCGGAAACGGTGCTGACAATCGGCTGAACATGCCTGAGGTGCTTGCCGATTTCAAGGAAATATGTGACAGGCGCATCATCTGTTTGATGAAACAGGGGAGTATGCTGAAATATTCATTCTCGCCGACATTTGATAACTATGGCAGGGTAACAGGGCTGGAGGTAGAAGCCGAGTCGGAAGATGGCAGATATATCTTCCGTGACAGTTTATATGTATGTCTTTCCCCCGCCTGCGGCGGGGGAAAGATAACATCAACTCAGTTTTTCCTCATTGATAAAGGTATTTTGCAGTGGTGTGCTAAAGGGATAGTCATATTATGAAAACTCTCGGTTTTGTTTTGTATTGACGAGCGTACAGAATGGCTGTTCTTTCATATTGGGATAACGAAAAAACAGAGCCTTGCGGGGCTCTGTTTTTGTTTTATATCAGAATGTCAGCAGGTTTCTTTTCACATGCGCGGGAGCGGCAAAGTGAAACTATTGTTAACGCCCGCTGAAAGGCTGTTTGGTGAGGCATGTCAGCGGGATAACGATTCTTTTTAACCTATCTTTCTTATGCCCTTTACGTGTGCGGCTAACCTTGTAATATCCGCAGAGTTGAGTTTACCGTCTTTGTTGACATCTGCCAGCTTCTGCTTGTTAGCATCAAGCGGTCTTATGCCTTTGACGTGTGCGGCTGCCTTTGAAATATCGGTAACGTTTATCTTGCCGTCATCGTTGAGGTCGCCGAGCGTGCCGACAGGCTCCAAAGCATTGAATTGTATGCCGTTTTCTTTTGCATATTTCTCGGCGGCAGAACCTGCTGTGCCGTTTATCACGAAATCTTCCATGACCTGCTCGTTATAGTCGGAGTCATAGTAAAAACCGAGTGCATACTCTCCTATATTGGTGACGGTGGCAGGCACTGTCACACTTTTGAGGTCTTTGCAGGCGAAGAATGCTTTCTCGCCGATCTCGGTCACACCGTCAGGTATCTCGATGCTTGTAAGCCCTGTCGAATTGAAAGCATAACTGCCTATTGTTTCAAGACCATTACCGAGTGTTACCGACTTCAGAGACTCACATTCATCAAAAGCGCCGCTGCCGATAGACTTGACGGTTGACGGTACTACTACCTCAGTTACCTTAGAGGTCTTTTTTTCAGAATCGGAGCTGGTTACATAAAAGGCATTGCCTGCTATCTTTTTAACACCGTCGGGTATGACCACTTTGCCCTCGCACGCGGTAGCATCTATCAGTATATCATTTATGATGACAACGGGATCTTCCTGCTTTTTGGATTCAAGCCAGGCTGTACCGCTAAATGCCCGTCCGCCGATGTCTGTAACAGTAGAAGGTATGGTGACTTTTTCAAGGCTATTTGTTCCATAGAAAGCACAATCTCCGATGGTCTCCAGACCCTCAGGCAGTTCTGCTTCCTTCAAAGCTGTCCAGCAGAAAGCATAGTTTCCTATATGTTTCAGATTTTTTGAGAATTTTACGCTGCTTATCTGGCGACCCCAGAAAGCCGATTCGCCGATGTAAGTGACAGAATCGGGCAGGGTAACGCTGGTGATAGAAGTATCATTCCTAACTACTGTTGGAGCGAAACGATCGGGTATTCTTGTTACGCCATCGGGTATGACAATATCACCTGTCATGTTTTTCATGTAGAGCAGATTGCCGTTGACAACGACAGCATCGCTGTTCTCCATCTGTGAATCCAGCCATTTTGTATAGATGAAAGCACCTTGACCGATATATGTTACAGTTTCAGGAATATCGACCGCTGCAAGTTCATCGCACTCGCAGAAAGCGTAATCACCTATATATGTGACATTTTTTGGGATAGTGACCTCAGTGAGTGACTTACAGCCGTAAAAAGCTCTACCGCCTATCTTATTGACAGATGATGGTATCTCTATGTTTTTGAGAGCGCCGCAGCCGTCAAACATATTATGGGGTATCTCAGTGATACCATCGGGCAGATCAACCTTTTCAAGAGCGGTACATGAACTGAAAATGCCGGAGCCGATCTCTGTCAGGCTTGCAGGCAGGGTCATCTCTTTGATGGAGGAACAGCTTGAAAATGCATACTCGCCTAGTTTTGTCAGAGTTTCAGGCAGTTGGATATTTGTCAGACTTGTGCAGTGTGAGAACGCATCGTTACCGATGGAAGTCAGTCCTTTCGGTATATTGATCTTTTCAAGTGATTCGCATTCACTGAATGCTTCGCTGCCGATCTTTGTGACGCTGTCGGGCAGCTCGACTGTCTCAAGTGCTTTAAAGTCATATCCAAAGGCTGAATCTGCCACAGATGTGATGCCGTCACCGACAACTACCTTAGTTATCTTACTTAAATTGAATTCGTTGTTATAGTAATCGATAAGTTCTTTGAATGGGTTTACGGTCATCTCGCCGCTGCCTGTTATTGTAAGTGTGCCATCGTTGACAGCCCATTTTGAAGTGCCGTTTTTACCGTGTACAGTGATCGACTTAGGAACATTCTCACCAAAATATATGTAATCATCGTATTCAGATGAAGTGGTCAGATCTTCGGGAATGGTCAGGCTTTCGAGCTCGGGACAATTTAAAATGGCATTCTCATCAATAGTCAGCGCATCGGAGGTGAATGTCAGATCTTTAAGTTTAGAAAGTCCAGAAATAGCTGACCAACTGACGGTTTCAAGGCTCTTCGGGAAAGTTATGCCTGTTATCCCATCATTATTATGAAAAGCATAATCTGTCACATGTTTAACGCCCTCAGGTATGACAACATCACCGCTCAGGTCGGCAACGTCAAACAGTATACCGTTGACAACAGCGAACTGCTCTTTGTCAAGTATGTTATTGACCCACTTGGTATCGTCAAAATCAGTGTGAGAAAATTCGGTCAATCCTGCGGGTATCGTGATGTTTTCAAGATTTTCACAGCCGTAGAAAGTATCGCCGTTCAGCTTGGTCACGCCGTCGGGTATGGTAACAGATCTCAGCTCATAGCAGGAGTCGAAAGCCGCGCTGCCAAGTTCTTTCAGATTTACAGGCAGGTCTACTTCGCTGAGGTTGTCACAGCCTGAAAAAGCACCTACGCCTATTGAAGTAACACTGTCAGGTATCTTGACACTCTCGATAGGAAAGCCTCTGAATGCATAATCTGCGATAGCTGTAACTCCATCGGGTATGACAGCTTCTTTAGCCTCAGGGTCATATGTGACAAGAATGTTATTTACCACAACAGCAGGCGACTCAGCCAGCTTGTTCTCCAGCCACGGAGTATACCAAAAAGGGTTGCCGCTTATATGTGTAACACTTGACGGAATGGTTATATCTGTAAGAGCGGTGCATAAGCTGAAAGCATAACCCAGCGAAACGACAGTGTCAGGCACTACGACACGTTTGAGCGTGGTATTTTCTTCACCATCTTTTACCAGACTTGATATACCGACAACGGTATAGCCGTTTATCTCAGATGGTATGATAAGTTCCTCAGCATCGCCATGATATTCCGTGATGATGATGGTGCGATCTTCTTCGTCTTCAATATAATAGTCAAAATCTTCATAAGTGTCAGCAGATGCTGATACAGCAGTGTTGACAGCTTTTACTGTTTCAGGCACAGCAGCCGCGCCAAATACAAACATAAGAGCCATCAGCCCTGCTAAAATTCGTTTACCTTTCATATCAATTCACCTCATTTTTATTTTCCATTAACATGGAACAGCTTTATTTTAGCATAAACGAAAACAATTGTCAATAGTTATTTTACATAGTGCCGTTAACTATACACTTTTTGGGACTTTGAAAATGTACACTTGACAAATCTGTATAAAGGTAGTATAATAAATGTGTATGTAAATTTGAGTTTTAAGGAGAATAATGCTATGGCAGTTGTATTTCTGGAAAACCTGAAGTCTGAACTGGACGCTTGCAGACCCCTTATCAAGGAACTGCATGATGTTTATGACATAGAAAATGCGGCGGAAAAGATAGAGGAGCTGCACGAAAAAGCCGCTGAACCAGGCTTCTGGGACGACCCTGAGAAGTCGCAGGTCGTTTTGCAGCAGACAAGGAACCTCGAAGGCAAGGTCGAGCGCTACAACAAGTTCAACGGCGCGGCTGATGACATTGAAGTTATGATAGAGATGGCGGGCGAAGAGGACGAAGATACTCAGGCTGAGCTGGTGGAAGAGATAAAGGCTGAACTTGACAAGCTGAAAGCCGATCTTGATGCGGCATCGCTGGAAACCCTGCTGACAGGGGAGTATGACCACAGCAACGCCATACTGAACTTCCATGCGGGCGCGGGCGGCACTGAGGCGCAGGACTGGACCGAGATGCTTATAAGAATGTATACCAAGTGGGCTGATTCGCACGGTTTCAATGCTAAGATAATGGATATTCTCGAAGGCGGCGATGCAGGCATAAAGAGCTGCTCGATGTTCATTGAGGGCGAGAATGCTTACGGTTATCTGAAAAGCGAGTCCGGCATACACAGACTGGTGCGCATCTCGCCTTTTGACAGCTCGGGAAGCAGACACACTTCTTTCTCGGCGGTGGAGGTAATGCCCGAACTTGATGACAATATCGAAGTTGAGATAAGACCCGAAGATATTGAGATGGAAGTTTACCGTGCAAGCGGCGCGGGCGGTCAGCACATAAACAAGACTTCCTCTGCGGTAAGACTGATACACAAGCCCACAGGCATAGTTACTGCTTGTCAGACACAGCGTTCGCAGTTCCAGAACAAGGACTACGCCATGAAGATGCTGAAAGCAAAGCTCATTGAGATAAAAGAGCGCGAGCATCTGGAAAAGATAGAGGACATCAAGGGTGTGCAGAAGGAGATAGCATGGGGGTCGCAGATACGTTCCTACGTGTTCATGCCTTACACTCTTGTTAAGGACCTGCGCACGGGGTATGAGTACAATAACGTCAAGGCTGTTATGGACGGCGATCTTGATGGGTTCATAAATGCTTATCTCAAAGCGCTCTCACTTGGCAAGATAGAGAAAAACTAAGAAAAATACAGCGTATGCGGTTTGGGCATACGCTGTTTTTGCTTTATAAAAGACCTTGAGTCCAATAACGTCAAGGCTGTTACGGACGGCGATCCTGACGGGTTCATAAATGCTTATCTCAAAGCGCTCTCACTTGGCGAGATAGAGAAAAACTAAGAAAAAAACAGCGTATGCGGTTTGGGCATACGCTGTATTTTGCTTTATCGTATAGTTTTGCGCTTTGTCTTTTTGGTGACGGGCGGGGCTTCCTCCTCAGCGGCTTTGTCCTCAAAGAGTGCTTCGCCTTCAACAGTGGCATCTTCGGGGTTCTGTTCGCCGCGCTGGTCGTAATAGGGCTGGATGACACGCTTCCTGATAACAGGGTAGCAGTTGAAGCAAGCTACGAAAGTCAGGAAAGTGAACGGGATTATCATTACCAGCGCGATGCCCACCGCAGGAGTCACCAGAAGCATCAGATAGCAGAAAATGACCACGAAAAGTGTTGCCAGCAGGGTGAATATCGTTGACTTCAGCCCGACACTCACCAGAAAAAGCGAGTTGCGCAGTATCTGCATCATGGTGAGATTGGTGGAACACATCATCTGATATATGTAGAAGTGCATCATCAGAAATACCAGCATGCACGCCAGTGTGATGACGTAAGGTACGTACATCGCGGAGTTGTTCTGCGCCATTTGCTGGTACATCGGCACACCGATGATAAAACTGATGACAACCACCGTGTCGATGTAGCCCATTATAAGCCCCTGTTTGAAATTCAGCTTGAACGCCCTGAAAAAGTCGTGCATCATAAACGTCGGACGTTCCTGCGAGAAGTTGCGCACCACCCTTGTCATGGCGGCGGTGGCGGGTCCCATTATGCCTGAAACAGCCATGAGTGCCAGCCATTTCAGGTTCTCGCTTGCCAGTATCACGGTGGCGAAAAGCGGTATCGTGAACAGGAAATAGAACATGTTGAGCCCCATCAGCTGCCAGCAGTGTCTGAAATAGATCTCCCAGAACTTGAAAAACGGGCGCTTTTCGTGGGGCGTTTTCAGCACGCCGCGTCCCGGTGTATTGTAATTTCCGAATAATGCCATTTTTTACTCCTTGATATTGCTGTGTTCGGCAAGACCTTATGCGTTGACGTAAAGCGGGTCAAGAAAAATCAAATATGACTATCCCTTTAGCACACCAACTAAAAAATGCGGTGAACATAAGGATAATCGAGCGCCTCATATCTTTCCCCCACCTGCGGCGGGGGAAAGATATAAGCCAAGAACCTTAAATTCTGTATAGCCGCTGTTTTGGTGGTGTGTCAGCGGGATAACCACAAAATCAAATGCTTCATCTGTCACACAATTCTGCCGATAAATAGATAATTGCATACGGTATCAGCGCCTGCCGCCAGCGCCAGCATAGCTTCGATGACCAGCATTTTAGCGCCGTACAGCTTTGCCGTTTCTGCCAGACCTTCTCCGCCGCGGCTTGAAAGTGTTACCCGCAGGTAAATGTTTGAAAGGCAGAGCGCTTCCCGCGCCGCCGCCACCAGTGCAAGCAGTGAGATAACTGCACCCGGCAGAAGCAGACCTGCCGCGTAAGGCACGGAATTTTTTCCGACATCGGCGTAAACTTCCGTCAGCATACAGCCGATACCCATGCCGCGAAACATGAGTAATGCCAGTTCAAACGGCTGACCCAGCGCACAAAATCCTGCGAGTGCCAGTGCCAGCAAAAAAGCGGTGCTGCCAAGCAGTGAGCCTGCCATAATTTTCCCGTAGTCCATTTCAGCACGATCTTGCAGGCTGCTGCCAAAAAGCATCAGCCTGTCCGCATTGGCGGTTTTAAGGCAGAAACACATCGCCCCCAGCAGCACACCGACAACAGCCGTGCCGCACAGAAAGGCAAAGCTGCCCCGCTTGTAGACCGTTTTTTTACCCTCGTTCCCGTTATAGCTTGTCTGCATAATTATCACCTCAATAATAATTATGCGGCGGGGGAGGGGATAATGCCTTATTTAGAAAGTTCGTAAGCGCGTTTTGTGCAGGCTTCACAGCATTCGCGAACAGCCTTGTCTAAATCGTTTTCGCGAAGTTTTTCAAGACCTGCGATGGTAGTGCCGCCCTTTGAGGAGACCATCGTTATCAGCTCGTCGATAGTTCTGCCGCTGTCGGTTATCATCTTAGCCGAGCCTATCAGCGACTTGGCAAACAGGTCAGTAGCCGCCTTTTCGTCGATGCCGACGGACTTTGCGTACTCGATGAAGCTCTGTGCATACAGGTAGATGAAAGCGGGTGAAGAACCGTTTATAGCGATGACCTCTTTCATCTTATCCTTTGGCAGGACTGAGTAGATACCGCACGAACCGAAGATACTGCAAACCAGTCCGAACTCGTTTTCGCTGACGCTGTCAGACTTTGCAAGCGCAGTTGCGCCCTCGCCCAGAAGCAGGGGAGTATTTGGCATTACCATTACGACTTTAGCGCCCGAGATCGTTTTCGATGCGATATAGTCGTCAGTTATGCCTGCGCATATGGACACTATGACCTTATCAGCAGTGACTTCAGCCTTGATGTCAGCGAGAACTTCGTCAAGCTGCTGGGGCTTTACTGCTAAGAAAACGTATTCGCATTTGCTGACCAGTTCAGCGCTGTTATTTTCAGTGGCAGCACCCAGCTGTTCAGCCCTTACCATAGCCTCCTGCGATGGGTCAAAAACATGCAGTGCGATGTCAGAAGCCATACTGCTGCCCTTAATGCCTTTCATAATAGCGAAGCCCATGTTGCCTGCGCCGATAAAACCTACATTATATTTCATTATAAACACTCCGTTCGGGTAAAATTATGTACTCATGCGAGTACATCAACACATTTATTATACTACATTTTCAACAAATTTTCAAGTCTTTTTTTGCGCATTCGGGCAGAAAAAA
The DNA here is from genome assembly GCF_902762735.1 of uncultured Ruminococcus sp. Classification (GTDB taxonomy): domain Bacteria; phylum Bacillota; class Clostridia; order Oscillospirales; family Ruminococcaceae; genus Hominimerdicola. The sequence continues at coordinate 18,504 of NZ_CACWPP010000040.1, read as the reverse complement.
TGACTGCAAGCACAAGCTGCAGCCATTTAAGTTTCGGAAATGTCCGTGTTATGCCAACACTATGACCTCTCCCCGCCTTTATAAAAATATACTTCCCCAAGTACATTTTTATTATAACGTTTTCACACCTGTTTGTCAATCACAGCTGAATTTACGTAAAATAATTAATTAATGGAACTAAATACTTTCCGATTAGTAGTTTTGTACATTTAAACAGAAATCGTGCTTAATTCTAAAGCGATTTTGTATAATTAAAAATAACTCATTATCGAAAATGACTGCTGTTCATTTTCGATAAACTGTGATTTTTTCGCGGAATAGTTCATAAAATATTTACATATAAAAGGAGCGGTCAGAAAGACCGCTCCGAAAACGTTTATGCAGCAGCTTTTTTGCCGAAAGTGCGCTTGTAGATGACAAAAACAGTGGGGAGTATAACAAACATCAGCGGTATATCAGCGGCAAGCTGAATAAGATTTTTTAACACCCTTGCAACAATAGCCGCGCTGTATGCCTGTTTGGGAATGAAACCGTAGTGCATATTCAGTGCTGTGTTGATGAAAATGTTGATGAACGTTATATTGAGCAGCTTTGCGATGACTATTCGTACAAAAAATTGTACGCTAAGACCGCTCTTGTTCTTCACAGACTCCAGCTTTTCGGTTTTCCTGCTGATTAAGGAATAGTCTGTTTTATGGTACAGCACTGCGCCGTAGATAAGTCCCGAAAGACCCTGTACCAGCGTATATATCGGCAGGAAAGGCGCACCTGCGGGATTGACCATAAATCCCAGCACATCGCAGATAAGACCTGATGCAAAGCCGACTGTCGGACCGAACAGCATGCCGATGCAGGCAGCTGCAAGATAAGCAAAGCTGATCTTAAAGTACGGCGTATTGATCGTTACCGACTCCAGCACCACCGACATAGCGATGAAAATGCCTGTGATCGACAGGCTTCTCAGGTTAGTGAATTCGTTTGCTGATTTTCTGAATGACGAAAAAAAGCTCTTCATAGATATATCCTCCTTTTTTTACAACAGCTTCGTGCATAAAGGAGTAGTCCATGAAAAGCTCTCTTTTACACATTCAGCGGGATGCGAGCGCCGAACCGCAAGTATGCAAAAGCATCACTTTTCGTTCTGTCAGCAACTCCCCGTCTGACAGACACTTAACGCAGGGCACTCTACTCTGTATATGTCAGCCGCACAGCGGCAGATGACCGTTTTTTAGAACGCGGTATCGTTCAGGATAGCATACAGTTCGTCCTCAAAGGGCTTCTTCATCTTGAGTGCTTCCTGAATATCAACGTCATAGATCTTATTGTCGCGCATACCTACGACTCTGTTGCCGATGCCCTTTTCGAGCAGTTCAACAGCGTGGTAGCCCATCTGAGTCGCGATAACTCTGTCTCTTACGGTAGGAGAACCGCCTCTCTGAACGTGACCGAGGATAGTCGCTCTGGTCTCAACGCCTGTCTTTTCCTGGATGAGCTTGGTGATCTCTTCGGTTTTGCCAACACCCTCAGCAACAACTATAAGGAAATGAGTTTTGCCGCTCTTCATGACCTTCTGCATCTTAGCGCAGATAGCGTCAATATCATAGTCCTCTTCGGGAGTGATGACAGCCTCAGCGCCAACAGCCAGACCAACGTTTATAGCTATGTAGCCTGCATTTCTGCCCATTACTTCAACGACAGAGCATCTGTCGTGGGACTGTGCAGTATCTCTGATCTTATCGATCATTTCCATAGCGGTATTCATAGCTGTATCGTAGCCGATGGTATACTCTGTGCAGGAAATATCGTTGTCGATAGTACCGGGCAGACCGATGCAGGGGATACCCATAGCTGACAGATCAGCCGCACCTCTGAATGAGCCGTCGCCGCCGATAACAACGATACCGTCAAGACCTATCTCACGGCACTTGTCAGCGCCCTTCTGGACACCTGCTTTTTCCCTGAATTCAGGACATCTTGCTGTGTACAGGCATGTACCGCCGCGCTGGATTATGTTGGAAACAGTTCTTGCGTTCATATCAATGACCTCGCCGTTGAGCAGACCATTATATCCGCGCTTGATGCCTACAACTTCCATACCTCTTGCCAGTGCTGCTCTGCATACTGCTCTTACAGCAGCGTTCATGCCCGGAGCATCGCCGCCGCTTGTGAGAACGCCGATCTTTTTAGCCATATTATATACCTCCAAATTTTGGCAGAAAGTCCACTTTTCCTGCCCTTTTTTCACTTATTTTCCATATCATAGAATAGCACAAAGCCCTCGACTTGTCAAGGGCTTTGCTGATGTTTTCACATTTTTTCAAAAACGTTTCAGATGAAGTTCATTATTTTTTGCAATTTTCCGAAAACGTTTAACTTGTCTTATTTTGCAGACCATATTATTGCCAGAGATTGTCAAATACACCGTCAGCGGCAGGCGCTTCTGTATATACGGGTTCTGTCTCGGAATAAACGGGCTGAGTATCGCTCCACTCGGTCTGTGTATCAGACCATGCCTGTGTATCCGTGACGCTCTGTGTCGCACTCTGCGTTGCGGAAGCGGAGCTTGATGCGGGCTGTGTCGCTGTTATCCTGCCGTTGCACACGACAACTGTAAGCACTTCGCCCTTTTCGATATTGATATAGCTGCCTGCGGGAATGCTTGTCCTTATGACCATATCCACATCGACATAGCTTGATTTTTCGTTGGCAACGCTGTACTTGATGTTCAGACTGTCAAGCAGATTGAGGTAATCCTTCTTGCTGTAACTTGAACAATCGGGCACGGGTATGCTGGGCGGACCTGCGCATACTTCTACCACCAGTTCATTCTTGCGGGCGGGGTCGTAATCCACGCCTTCGGCGATGCTCTGGCTCTTCACATAGCCGCGCTCGTCCACTTCGGAATAGTAATATTTGGGCTTGAGAGTGAATTCGCCGCCCATCTTCCGTTCAACCTCTGAATAGACCATGCCTACAATATTCGGCATTATGGAGCCCATGCCGTACTCGGTATCATCGACGGGCTTTGTTGCCTGTGTCGTGGTGGTCGTGCCGTAGTCGTAGTCGTCCTCCTCCTCACTGTCTGTGTAGGTGTAATCGGAGTTGGTGACTTTTGACACGGTACTGCCGTTCTCTTCGGGCGGAGCGAACAGCTGGGTCATCAGATAAATACCGATCGCCAGCAGTATCGCCAGCACGCCGAAACCGATTATCGTTGCGAGGTGACTGCCTTTTTTCTTTGGCTCATATCTCGTATCGCTCCTGTTATCGGCATCTTTGCTGTGCTGTCTTTCGTTGCGCGGGATATGCTGTATGGGGATCGTCTGTGTTGAGCCTTTCGGGTGTTCCATTCTTGCGGGCTGCTCAAACAGACCCGATACCAGTTCTGTGACAGTCTGCGTCCTGTCCTCACCGCGTACCTCCAGTGCTTTTGAGAGCGCATCTGAGATATGACGGGGTATGCGCGGGTTGATGCGGTTCGCCTCAACGAGGGTATCGTTGTGTATGCGAGTGTTCGCATCGAGGGGCATACAGCCTGTCAGTATGCGGTAGATGACCGCCGCGACAGCGTAAACGTCTGTCCATGTACCCTGCCACTGGAGCGACGAGTACTGTTCGGGCGCGGTATAGCCCGAGTAAAATTCGGGCATCATGCCTGTATTTGAAGTGCGTATAGAGCTGATGCAGAAGCCTGTCAGCTTCAGCTCGCCGTCGGTAGTGACGATTATGTTTTCGGGCGAGATACCTCTGTGGATTATGCCCGAATTGTGTATTATGTTCAGCGTCGTGAACAGCGGCACGAAAAGTTTCTTGACCTGTTCCCATGTGAGAAAGCCCGTGTTTGACTGCAAAAACTTTTTCAGCGAAACACCTTCGATATATTCGAGTATAACGTAGGTGGTGTTGTTTTCGGCAAACATATCTTTTGCAGTAACAAGGTGGTCGAGATTGCGCATTTTTGACAGCACCTTGTTCATGTCTGCGAATTCGGACATGAAAGTTTTGTATTTCGCAAGGCAGTCGTTATTGACATTTATTGTCAGCCCGTCAGCATCGCGTTCGCAAAGCGTATCGGGCATATATTCGCGGCATACGCACTTGCATTTTCCCACCATATCGTAGCATATGTAAGATGCGCCCTCGCCGTTGTACGATAGCATCTTGCCTACTACATACCTGTTGTCCAGCACAGTTTTCGGTGCTAAATATGACTGCAAATGGGGTATATCGTCCGAATAGCTGCAATAGTGGCATCGCCCGTCGGCATCAAGCTCATTCATGCAGCCCATGCACAGCTTAACACTCGGTTCCATACCGAACCTCCTTAACTAAAAAATTATGCGGCTTTTACCGCAGAAAATATCCATTTTATGACATCTTGCGCCCTCTTCGGGCGACTTTTAATATATTACCAACTTTTCGCGGCAAAGTCAAGCCGTTTCACATAAATGTACTTGTTATGCAACAATTTGTATTCTTTCTGTAAGAATTGGTGCGGCGTTTGTAATTCACAGACTGCCGCACAAGCAGGAGCTTTCATTTTTAAAAGCTACTTTCTTAGCAGTTTTTTATAGAATTTGCCCGTCAGCGAGCTCGGCATGACAAACATTACCAGCTGAGCCGCAGTCGTTACCAGAAAATCCCACAGAGATGAAAAGCCCATTTTGTGTATTTTCCAGCGCACGGCGATAAAGGATCTTGTGTTCGCCCAGTTGCGCCGCCTGTTGTAATTGCCGCCCGTGATGCGGTACTTGACTAGAACTTTAGGTATGTTCCTGCCGACAGCACCTGCCGCCAGCATTCTTACGACAAAATCGTAATCCTCGCACCGCCGCACTGTTGAATAGCCGCCTATCTTCTCCACCAGCGACCTTTTATATACCAGCGTGGGATTGTTGAACGGGTTCCTGCGCCGTGCAAATTTGCGTATGGCGGCGTTGCCCAGCGGTGTTTTCTTGACTGCTATCTCTTCACCTGTTTCGCTGTCAAATTCGCTGATATAAGCGCCCAGCATATCTATCCCGGGATGTTTTGCCATAAGATATAACGAAAGCTCACAGCGCTCGGGCACGGCAATATCGTCAGAATCCATCTTGACGATATACTCGTTGCGGCAGACTGCCAGCCCTGCGTTCGCGCACTCACCCACACCCACGTTCTCGGGCATTCTGAGCGGTCTGAAAAAGCTGTATCTGCACTCGTAATCGCTGACGATCTCATCAAGTTCATCGGTCAGCGGACCGTCACAGACCAGCACGAAGTCATCGGTAACGAAAGTCTGCCTGAGCATGCTTTCGATGCATGCCTTGAAATACTCGGGCTTTTCGCCGCTGTAAACAGACATCAGCACGCTGTATTGTGGCAGTTTAACGCCTTTTCTCTCCATTGGCACACACCTCCGCGAAGTATCATACGTAGTTATTGTACCATTTTTCTGAGTATTTGTCAATATTGTTATTGATATGTGCCGCTTTGTCGATGTACGCGGCTGAAATGTCAGCATAGAAACGATCCGTTTGACGAAAACGAGATCATTGTCATTTATGACTATCCCTTTAGCACACCAACTAAAAATGCGGTAAACAAAAGGAATTTTTCCCCCGCCTGCGGCGGGGGAAAAATATACGCCAAGAACTTTAAGTTCTGTATAGCCGCTGTTTTTGTGGTGTGTCAGCGGGATAACCACATTGTCACTTGCTCCCAGATACCTTTTATTGCCATTTTGTGTGACGGGAGATATATTCGCATAAAGATATGTGCTGAGGTATAATATAACAAGTGTGAGATTTCTTCCTGCGGACAGGAGCGATGATGGCTCTGACGATGTTTTTGCTTTGGTGACGGTATTTCACGGGGATATTCGGCATCGGAAAAGCATGTGCAGATGAGGGACATTCTTATCAAATGATTGATTTATTCGGAATTGTTTTATTTAGTTTACTCTTTGCACAAAAAATTCAGGCAAAATTTACGTTTTTTTAGAGCATACAAAGGGGTGCAAAATATGAATTTGTAAATATTTCTATGTTAAAATGTGAGATATGGTCGAGGTAACTATTGGAGTGGATAAATCAGTTTTAGCCGAAGGAGGGATAGTATGTATTTCTACCAGCGAATACGCGATCTGCGTGAGGACAATGATCTTTCACAGCAGAAAGTCGCGGACTATTTGGAGATAACGAGACAGCAGTATCAGCTGTATGAAAGCGGCAAGCGCGAAATGCCAATGCATCTGTTTATCAAGCTGGCAGACTTTTACAAGGTAAGTCTTGATTACCTTGCAGGCAGGCGGCTACACAGGAAAGAGATGGGCAGTTAGAGATCAATATGGGATATTTCCCGTGTTTCATATGAAAAGTGCGTAAAACAGTCTCCTGAAGGGGGCTGTTTTTTGCTTATAAAAAGAAGCCGCAGCTTTATGTGCTGCGGCTCTCATATTACCAGTTGACGGGCGGCAGGAACTCGTTCTTTTCATAGAACGTGCCGTTGTCGATCTCCTGCTGATACTGTGTTTTCGCTTCATCGACATTTTTGCAGTCTCCGTAAATTATGTATCTCAGGAATGCGGCGTTTGCCTGGAACTGCCATGTGTTCATCGCAAGACAGCTCTGGCTGTTGATGAATTCAAATCTGTAATAATCATCAGCGGGAACTCTCATCTGCTGTATATCATAGCCCATGTATTCAAAGGCGTTCAGCAGAAGCTCTGCTATCTCGCCTTCGGTGAGGTCGGTCTCGACTTCGGGCAGCACCAGCTTTGCCAGTGCATCAAGTTCAAGCAGGCTGAGTTTTTTGGATTTCTGCACTATCTTCTCGATCGCTTCGCGCTGACGCATCGTTCTGCCGTAATCATCGCCGCAGCCGTATCTTACACGGGCGTAAGCCAGTGCCTGATTGCCGTTCAGATGCATGTGGATCTCGTTATCCTCGACAGACTGATATTCGATGGTAGTGCGGAACTTGCCTTCGTCATCATAGTAATTGACATACTCGTCCTTGCCATACTGTTCAAGGTCGATATAATCTGTCTCGTCGGGGTTATTGAGATAGTAGTTCTGCTCGTCCAGCGGGTCACGCATGGCGACTGCTTCGGTGTAATTGACATCAAAATCCAGCCCGCCGACAGTTTCGACTATGTCGATGAACTGTTTGAAATTCACCTTGACCGTTCTGTCTATGGAGATACTGAAATAATCTTCTACGACCTCCGACAGATATTCTGCGCCGCCGTACCAGTAAGCCTGATTCAGCTTTTCGCTGATGTCAAATTTCTCCATATACACCCAAATATCACGCATCAGTGAGGTCAGCGTGACGGTCTTGTTCTCCTTATTGAGCGAAATGAGCATCATTACATCTGTATTGCCTCTGTCCTGTGAGGCTGTGTCACGAATATCCTCGCCTATCAGCAGCACATTCATAACATTCTCGTCGGATATTTTTCGCGACTTCTGTTCGAGAAGTGCGCGGAGTTCCTTTTCCTGCGCTTCTTCGTCCAGCGTATCCTCGCTATCGACCAGATCGCGGCTGTCTACGGGAGGTGCGTCTGTCCTTATTGTGTTATCGCGTTCTTTCAGCAGTCCCGTATAGTAGAAAAACAGGACCACGACTATGCCCATCACAAGCACCAGAGCAAGAAAAATAAATCCCAGTGTCACGCCCGTTTTTTTGCGGACGCTCCACCCGCCTTTCAGATTGGCTGAGCGTTTATTTGTCTTTCTGTTCTTTTCGGAGCTTTTTTTGCGGGGCTTTTTTTTAGGCGTACCGTCATCGCTCTGCTCTTCATCGGCAGGTGCAGATCTGCCCATAGCACGGGAAATGCTCTGTTTAAGTTCCTCGTCTGCTTCGCCGTTTTGTGTGGCGATCATAGCGTGGGAGATCATTTCCCTCAGTTCAGCAGATGCGATGGTCTGCTCTTTATTATCATTCATATCAGCTTATCCCCTTTTTTGTCGGAGAGGGCACAAGATGCCCGAAAAAATCATTGATCATCCTTATTATAAAACCCTAATGTGATATGGGCGTGAGAATGCGGCGAAAAAAGTGCCGATACCCGAACAGTCCATAAACACACAAATAATATTATAGACCAAATCCCTGAAAATTACAACACACAAATCGCACGAATTAAAATGATTTACTGCACAGATTTTTAGAGTTTTAGATATATCCCGACCTGTCAGGCGCGAAGTCGGTGCGTGACAGGGGCTTTGAGAGAGATGTTATGTTATGACGGCGCAGTGAAGAAGGCGGGGCGGGCGGCGGTTGTTATACCTTAAAATAATATTCCCTAATATTCTCGCTCCGGTCAGGCATCGCTGTCCGGAAATATCAGCAATACACATCAAGATGGGTGGGGTGTCAGCGAAAATGCGGGGGAGGGGGCATCAGCTGTGAAAAGGCTGAAAAAATATGGGAATTGGGAGGACGGTCTGAAAAAGAAATCCCAATTTGGCTGTTCTTTCGTATCATCAGCAATACACATCAAGATGGGTGGGCATCACCGAAAATGCGGGGGAGGGGGTATCGGCTGTGAAAAGGCTGAAAAAATAGGGAGATGGGGTGGACGGTCTAAAAAAGAAATGAAATTATGAATTGTGGACTGCAAATTAAAAAATTACCCCTTGCAATTTTCTGAAGGTTGTGCTATAATAAATAAAATGTGGCACAGACCCGCATGGTCGAGAAAGGAAAGTTGAGATGACAAAGTATACAGGTACAAAATGTATATGCTGCGGTGAACGTTTTGCCGATGGAGATGATATAGTTGTTTGCCCTGACTGCGGTACGCCTTATCACAGGAAATGCTATCTGGCAGAGGGGAAGTGTATAAATTCTGCCCTGCATGAAAAAAATGTGGGGTGGATGCCCGATGCGCCCGAGGAAGTTCCTGCCGTATCGGCTTCGGCGGTCAAGCGGTGCATAAGGTGCGGCGCGGAAAATCCACCCGAATTGAGGTACTGTGAACAGTGCGGCACACCGCTGATAAATATGGAAGCGCCGAGACCTTTCAACGAGGAACGGGAAAGCCCCCGACATGACAGCGATATGTCCGCCGAAAACGGCTTCACAGCCGTGACGCTCAATCAGGATTCGGACATTGACGGTGTTACGCTGGGCGATCTGGCGAGATATGTCGGCACTAATCCTATCGGTTTTCTGCCGAGCTTTATAAGATTTGCGAAAACAGGCAGAAAGATCTCGATGAACTTTTTCGCCTTCCTGTTCACGCCTGTGTATTTTATGTTCCGCAAGATCAAGGGCTGGGGCATAGCTGTTGTCATTATAATGGCACTGCTGAGCGTGCCCGACATGATAGTTATGCTGGCAAGCGGCGAATATTCGGACGTGAAGATAGATATTGGCATTGATATTAAGTCGCGCAGCTTTGTTCTGCTGACGCAGATAATGCTTTACCTGACAATGGTGCTGAGACTGCTGGCGGGGTTCTTCGCAAATTATATCTATTATAAACAGGCGCGGCGCGATATAACCAAGATACGCGCACAGGGCGAGGACAAGCGGGACGATGACCTCAACCGCGAGATAATACTGACAGGCGGGACTTCCATCGGAAATGTGGTGCTGGGATTTCTTATCTACACGATGGTATCGGTCGGTGCAGTGGTGCTGATCGGGAAACTCGTGTGAGTTTTTAGAGGAATTTACAAAATGTTAATAATTTCTTTCGCGAAACGCTTGACATGAGCGGCGAAAGATGTTATAATGTAGGAGTTATCCTTGCTTGTGAATTTTCACAGGCGAAATCCAAAAGGAGGTGTACAGAAATGGCAAAGATCAGTGAGAACTATGAGGCTATGGTTATTTTCAGCCAGAAGCTCGACGAGGAGGGCGTTAAGGCGCTGACCACTAAGTTCGATGATATGATCAAGGCTAACGCCGAGAACGTAGAGCTGAACGTATGGGGCAAGAGAAAGCTCGCTTACGAGATCAACTACGAGTCCGAGGGCACTTATGTACTGTGGTCTTTCAACAGCAAGACCGAATTCCCCGCAGAGCTGGAGAGAGTACTGGGTATCACCGACGGCGTTATTCGTTTCCTGATAACCACAAAGTAATTGCGGTTTAAGGGACGGGATCAAAGGTAATCAGCAGTAAACGGAATGATGATTTGTTAACGGAAAGGAACCAGGATCATGCTGAACAGAGTTATTTTGATGGGAAGGATCACACAGGATCTCGAAGTAAGACAGACAGGCGGCGGTCAGGCTGTGCTTTCGTTCTCGATAGCGGTGCAGAGAAACTATAAGGATCAGTCGGGACAGTATCCTACTGATTTTATCGACTGCGTTGCTTGGGGACAGCAGGCTGAATTTATCGCCAGATATTTCGGCAAGGGCAGAATGATCGCGATAGAGGGCAACCTCAGAAAACGTGCTTATGAAGATAAGAACGGCGTGAAACACTATCCTACTGAGGTCTATGTGGACAGTGCGCAGTTCACGGGCGAGCCTAAGCAGGGCGGCGGTAATTACTCAAATAATTACGGCGGCGGCTTCAATGGCGGGAACGGCGGTTACAATAACGGCGGTTTCGGCGGCGGCAACGGTGGATTCAACAATGGCGGAGATAATTTCGGCGGCAATAACTACGGCGGAAACAACTTCGGCAACGGCGGCTTCAATCAGAATAACGGCGGACAGGGTAATTTTGGCGGCGGCAATAATACTGCTCCTTCCAATGACGCATTGAATATCGGAGACCTTTCGGAATTCGAGGACGTTATTTCCGATGACGGAGTACCATTCTGATCCAAAGATCATTAATTTGAATTTAGTAATTCCTTGACGAGGAGGGAAATATACGATGGCTATGGATAAGGAAAGAACCGGCGGCAGACCTGTAAAGAGAGGCCGCAAGAAGGTTTGCATGTTCTGTGTTGACAGAGCTGAGAAGATCGACTATAAGGATATCGCAAAGCTCAGAAAGTGCATGACAGAAAGGGCTAAGATACTGCCCCGCCGTGTAACAGGCACTTGCGCTTATCACCAGAGAGAGCTGACAAAGGCTATCAAGAGAGCAAGACACGTAGCTCTGCTCCCATATGTAGCTGATTAATATGCGTTTGATGAGGTATCCTTCGGGGTACCTCGTTTTTATACTGTCTGCCGAAAGGCAGATGCAAGCGGCGGTGCTTCTGCCTTTTGCATCTGCGTTTTGAAAAAGCAATATTGCTTTTATTTCCTGTTGCAAAGCGGGAGGATATGTGTTATAATATAAAAGTAAGATATACTGTTTTTGTGTGAGATGTCAGACGAAAGGAGTTAATATGGATAAGCATGTTGAAATAAAAAAAGGCACTGTTCTGCCGATGATACCTACAAGAGATCTGGTGGTATTCCCCGGTATGAGCGTTAATTTTGACGTGGGCAGGGAAATGACCGTCCAGAGCCTGCAAAATGCACGCAACGATTTTTCGGGTGACGTTTTTCTGTGTGCGCAGAAAGATGTTATGATAGAAGAACCCGAGAAGAAAGATATGTTCAAGGTGGGCACTATCGCCAATATCAGACAGGTCATAAAAAGCCCCGGCGGTGTGTGCAGATGCATGGTGCGCGGCATTCGCAAGGCTAAACTTGTCGATATGATAGTGCATGATGACTGCTATGAGGCTGTTGTTAAGCCCATGCCGAACTATTCAAAGGACAAGCTGTATGAGCATGAGCTTGATGCGGTGGAAAGAGAAGTGCGCAAGGCTTTTGAAGAGTATTCACAGCTTATGCCCAAAATGCCGAAAGAGATCTATTCTGCGGTGATCGGGGCTAAATCGGCTGAAGATCTGTTTGAGTCGGTGGCTTTTAATATACCGCTGTCTTTCAATGACAGGCAGACTTTGCTGGAAGCACCTTCAGCAGGCGAGAAACTGGTGCTGCTGATGACCATTCTCGCGCGTGAGATAGATGTGCTGTCACTGGAAAGAGATATTCACGAACAGGTGCAGAACCAGATCGAGGATAATCAGCGCGAGTATTATATTCGCGAGCAGATCAAGGCTTTGCAGAACGAACTGGGCGAAGGCGGCTTCGACGGGACTGACGAGGGCGAGATACAGCGCTATTACGAGAAGATAGATGCTATGGACGCGGGCGAAGAGATCAAGGTAAAGCTCGGCGAAGAGGTAAAGCGGCTGTCGAGAATGTCAGGGTCTTCCGCAGAAGCGGTAGTTATCAGAGGCTATCTTGATACGGTGCTGGGACTGCCCTGGGGCGTGTATACAGAGGATACCACTGATATAAAGAAGGCTCAGGCGGTGCTTGATAAAGATCACTACGGTCTGAAGCGCGTGAAGGAGAGGATACTCGAAAACCTCGCTGTTCGCCAGCTGACACCTGACATCAAAGGTCAGATAATATGCCTTGTAGGACCTCCCGGAGTGGGCAAGACTTCAGTTGCTAAGTCGGTAGCAAGGGCGCTTGATCGGAAATTCGTGCGCGTATCGCTGGGCGGCGTGCGTGATGAGAGCGATATAAGAGGTCACAGAAAGACCTACATAGGCGCTATGCCGGGCAGGATCATCAACGGCATGAAGATAGCGGGTTCGTCAAATCCTGTCATGCTGCTGGACGAGATCGACAAGATGAGCAACGATTTCAGGGGAGATCCGTCGGCGGCTATGCTGGAAGTCCTTGACAGTGAGCAGAACAATGCGTTCCGTGACCACTATATAGAAGTCCCCTATGACCTCAGCCAGGTGCTGTTCATAACCACCGCAAACACGCTTGATACGGTGGCAGGTCCGCTGAGGGACAGAATGGAGATAATCGAACTTTCAAGCTATACACGCGAGGAAAAGTTCAATATCGCAAAAAAACATCTGCTTAAAAAACAGCTGGAAAAGCATGGTCTGACCAGCTCGATGATGCGCATAACCAACGACGGTCTGTATATGCTGATAGACGGCTACACGCGCGAAGCGGGCGTGAGAACGCTGGAAAGAAATATCGGCTCGCTTTGCAGAAAAGCCGCTAAGGAGATAGTTGAGAATGACGTTAAGCGCGTGACTTTCTCGGCAAAGAATATCCCCGATTATCTGGGTCACATCAAGTTCCTTGATGACGATGCCGACAAAGAGGACAGAGTGGGCTATGTCAACGGCATGGCGTGGACTTCGTTGGGCGGTGTCATGCTGCCGCTGGAGGCGCTTGTCATGGACGGCAAGGGCGCGGTAGAGCTGACAGGTTCGCTGGGTGAAGTTATGAAGGAAAGCGCGAAGATCGCTGTAAGTTATTGCAGAAGCATAGCAGATGAATACGGCATACAGAAGGATTTCCATGAGAAGAAGGATCTGCATATACATGCTCCCGAAGGCGCTGTGCCTAAGGACGGTCCTTCTGCGGGCGTTACGATGATCACTGCGCTCGTTTCTGCGCTGAGCGGCAGAAAGGTGCGCGGCGATCTGGCGATGACAGGCGAGATAACGCTGACAGGCAGAGTTCTGCCGATAGGCGGTCTGCGTGAGAAAACTATGGCGGCTTACAAGGCGGGCATCAAGACCGTAGTTGTTCCCGAAAAGAACAGGGGAGACCTTGATGAGGTCGAGGACATCGTCAAGGAGAATGTCGAGTTCGTGTTTGCCAAGACCATCAAGGATGTGCTGGATGCGGCGCTTGTAACTCCTCCGCAGGCTGAGGTGATGCCTGAGATGATGCCCGAAGTTCTGCCTGCGAAAAGGCGCGGCAGAACGGCAAAAACAGTCTGATAAGCGGATAAGATGCAGGGGCGGAAGTGTCTGCCCCTGTTATTGTGAAAGGAGAATGAGATGAAGCCGCTGAATTTCAATAAGGCAGAATTTGTGACATCTTACGGCAAATTCTCACAGATACCAAAGTCTGACAGACCTGAATTTGCGTTCTCGGGTCGGTCGAATGTGGGCAAATCCTCGCTGATAAACAAGATCTTCAACCGAAAGAACATGGCGAGAGTAAGCTCTGTGCCCGGAAAAACGGTGACTATCAATTTTTTCTCGGTGGAGGACGTTTATTTCGTTGACCTGCCCGGCTACGGCTATGCTAACGTGTCAAAAGCCGAAAAGGGCAAGTGGGGTGAGCTGATAGGCGGTTATCTGGGCGATTTTGAGCGCTATGTGGAGATAGTTTTTCAGCTGATAGACATGCGCCATGCACCAAGCAAGGACGATATTCAGATGATAAACTATCTCATCGACAACGAGATGCCGTTCGTCATAGTGCTGACTAAGGCGGACAAGCTAAAGCCTACTGCGCGAAAGGCGCGTATGGCGGCTTTTGCGGACGAGATACCCTGCTTTGAGGATATACACTGCATTCCGTTCTCGGCGGTGACGGGCGAGGGCGTTGATGAGCTGAAAGCGGTCATTGAAGAGGTGCGCCGTGACTGGTTCGACACCTACGGCGAAGATGTTCGTGCGGAAACTTCCGCTGACGAGGCGGCTCTGCTCGACGGTGTGCCTGATGAAGTCGAAGATGATGATGACTCCGATTTTACGGGCTTTCTGACACCTAACAGAAATAAGTAATATCAGTTAGTTTATTCATATAAAATATTCAATATACCCCTTTACATTTACGCTGTAATGTGCTAAAATATAACTATGTTTTAGCACTTTACAATATGAAAAAAGTCTGCCTGATAAGGGAGGGCTTTTTTTGAAAAAGCGGCAAATGTAAAGGAGTGTTTTTTTATGCGTGATAAATTAGAGATACAAAACCTGGACGAACTTTACGAAGCGATACTCTGTCTTGAAACGCTGGAAGAGTGCAGGCTGTTCTTCAAAGACCTCTGCACTGTGCCTGAACTGAAGAGCTTCTCACAGCGTTTTCAGGTGGCGAGGATGCTGACCGACAAGCATGTTTACAGCGATATTGTCAAGGAAACAGGCGCTTCGACAGCAACGATCAGCCGCGTCAACAGGTCGCTTTCGTATGACGGCAGCGGCGGTTATAATATAGTTTTTGACAGGCTTGAAAAGAAGAAGGACAGCGGCAAATGAGCGGCTACGGGAGCTTTGCAAAGTACTATGATGCGTTGCAGGCTGATGTGCCGTACAGTGCTATTGCCGCAAGGATAAGGCATCTCGGGCTGAAATACAGCAGTGAGAACGAGGTGGTGGTGGAGCTTGGCTGCGGCACGGGCAGACTTTGCCGTGAGCTTGAAAAGCTGGGTTTTGATGTCATCGGTGTTGACATTTCGGACGGCATGCTGGAGGAGGCAGAGCGCACGACTCCCGATGACAGTGCCATAACCTACATTTTACAGGATATGACTGAGCTTGACCTGTGGGGGGCGGCTGACATTATCGTGTGTGTGCTTGACGGTATGAACCATCTGCCTAATGTGGAGGCTTTCAGGCAGGCTGTGGAGAGGGCTTCGATGTTCACATGTGACGGCGGGCTGTTCATTTTTGATGTGAATACCGAGTACAAGCACCGTGAAGTGCTGGCGGACAACTGCTTTGTTTATGATATGGAAGGCTTTTTCTGCACATGGCAGAACCACTGCCGTGCTGATGGCAGGGTGGATATGGAGCTGGATTTTTTTGCTGAGGACGAGGACGGCAGATACACCCGTGAGAGCGAGTATATCAGCGAGATACTTCTGTCGCCCGAAGTTATCGAGCGTACAGTGGGAGAGTTCGGGTTTGAGCTGATAGATGTTTTTGACAGTCTGACCGATGACCCGCCCGATGAAACGACTCAGCGGGAGCTGTATGTGTGCAGGCGCAAAGCGCGTGGGAAAGATGAATGACTTCCACCGAGTACCGCGCGGTTTCGGGATAGCAGGCGGAATGTCCGCCATTGTGCTATTTATTGCACTGATGGTCGGTGAAAAATTCCCCGATGGGAGACTTGGCAGTTTGTCGGCGGCTGTTATGATAATTATACCCGCAGCGGCGGGCTTTTGGTGGAGCAGGTGCGGGGCATCGCTGTTTGAAAAGTGCCGTGAACCGCAAAGATGCGCCGATAATGCCGAGAGCATATTCTTTATTGTCTGCATAGTTATGGCGGCTTTGTTTTACAATATGGGCATATTTTAACTTTGACATGGGAGATAGTTAAATTGGGAAGAATCGTAAGAGCAATTTCAAAAGACGCTTCGGTGGTATGTTCAGCCATCGACGGCAGGGATATAGTCTGTGAGATAGAGCGTGTGCATCAGTCGTCGGCGGTGGTGACTGCGGCACTGGGCAGACTGGCTATGGGCACTTCGCTGATGGGCTTCGGCATGAAAGGTGAAAATGATGTGGTGACTGTCAAGATAGACGGCGGCGGTCCTGCGGGACAGCTTATCGCGGTGGCTGACAGCTACGGCAACGTCAAGGCTGATGTTATGCAGCCGCTGGTCGAGCTTCCGCCGAATGCAGTCGGTAAGCTCGATGTTGCGGGCGCTGTGGGCGTTGACGGTACGATAACGGTCATAAAGGATCTGGGACTTAAAGAGCCTTACGTGGGACAAGTCCCGCTGGTGAGCGGCGAGATAGCTGAGGACATCACTGCATACCTTGCACAGAGCGAGCAGGTGCCCAGCGTTACGGCTCTGGGAGTGCTGATAAATCCCGACCTCACTGTGAAGAATGCGGGCGGATTTATGATACAAGTGCTTCCTTTTGCGAGCGACGAGATAATCACACAGATCGAACAGAACATAGCTAAGATGCAGTCGGTCACGAAGCTGATGGAAGATGGGCGCACCACCGACGAGATCGCGCTGATGGCGCTGGAGGGCTTGGAGCCTAATGTGCTTGACGATTTCAAGGTGGATTACAGCTGTGACTGTTCACGCGAGCGCACGGAAAGGGTGCTTATCTCGCTGGGCGAGGCTGAACTTTCTGACATGGCAAAAGATGGGGAAGTCGATGTCAAGTGCCACTTCTGCGGCAAGCATTACAGCTTTACACCTGATGAGATCGCAAAGCTGATAGAGGACAGCAAAAGCTGATATGATACTGAAAAGACCGTTTGCTTGACAAACGGTCTTTTTTATTGGGGAGAGGGCTGTATTCTACCTGAATTTATTTGTATAATTGATCTTTAATTCGGTCACAAGCTCCCTTACTGTTATTTCAGTTACTGTGTATTCTTCCTATGACTGTCCATGCATTTATATACTGTTCATTTGGTCATTTTGTAAACCCTACAATAAACTAATACTTTAATTTGTTATTTTATAGAATAAATACAAATAATAACATAAGTATATTGACAAGTCGAACATAATTTGATATACTATAATTGTAAATAAACTATTAGAACTTTGCTCGTTTCTGAGTTTGTTTTAACATATCTTTAGTTCCTTAATTTTCCAATTTAACATATCTTTAATTCCTTAATTTTCCATTTTTATTATGAATAGCTGTATACCGATCATAATGATAAACAAACCAATGGGAGTATGCATATCTATCTATAATTTGCTTATGTCACAGAATAAGGAATGGTACGAAAATGGTGAGCAGTTTATGCGGATATGTTGAGGACAGGTCTGTGAATGCCGGCTGCGAACTTAGTGATATTGTCATTTGTACAACAGGATAAGAATATAATATATACCGTCAGTCGGACGGAGATATATGGCTGTGGAGTTAATTTGAACTTACGATCACCGGTGAGGGCTTCGAGCTTCTATAATTAGAGCGGCAGGTATTTTGTTGTACCGCAAACAAGCTACGATAAGGACTTGCAATACAAAGATCATATACGATGGAGGGGAGTTGAAAAAGCTATGGAATGGCGTTTTGTGCGTCCAAAATATATGCAGATAAGTTTTCATTACGATTTGGCAGGCAATATATTTGAGTGTGAATTTCAGGACAGCTCCTGAATGATAAACACCTATCCGACAAAGGAGCGTGATGCTATGGGTGACAGCGTTAGTGAAGTCACCAATCCGACACCACCTAAAAAGCCGAAGAAAAAGCGGACGGCTAAAAGCTATGCGATCTCTTTCTTTATAAAGGCGGCGATAACTGCAATTGCCCTGTGGGTGCTGCTTTATTGGATCGCAGGCGTGTTCGTCTGCCACAACAATTCGGCTTACCCGATGATCAAGGACGGCGATCTCTGTATCACATATCGGCTCGGCAAGTTCGTGCAGGGCGATGTGATAGCCTATAAGCTAAACGGCGAGATCAGGTTCGGACGGGTCATCGCAGCAGAGGGTGACAGCGTGGACATCAGATCTGACTATGTGACCGTGAACGGTTACGGCATTTTTGAAGATACGCTGTATCCCACCACATCAGAGGGAGCAAGTATCACGTTCCCATACACAGTTTCAGAAAACTGCGTTTTCGTCCTGAATGACTACCGAAGTGATATATCCGACAGCCGCACATTCGGTGCGATCGGGCTTGACGATGTACAGGGCAAGGTAGTATTCGTTATGCGGAGGCGTGGTATTTGACAAATAGAATCATGGTTATCCCTTTAACACACCACAGATGATTTACAAAGCTGTCCAAATAAACAGACCTCAAAAACCGGAAAATATAGTATAATAGTGACAGAA
>NZ_CACWPP010000039.1 GCF_902762735.1 uncultured Ruminococcus sp. | reverse complement strand
TGAATACAGTTGGCGGTTATCTTTCCCCCGCCTGCGGCGGGGGAAAGATAACATCAACTCAGTTTTTCCTCATTGATAAAGGTATTTTGCAGTGGTGTGAAGGGATAGTCATAATGAACATTCATTGAGATGCTTTCATTCTCCCTGCTGCGGCGGGAAAAAACGAAACTTTTGTTGATGCACGCCGAAAAGCTGTTTGGTACGGTGCGTCAGCGGGATAGCCGTATATAATAAGGATAAGCTCCCGTTTTTGTTGTGTATTGCCGATGACACAGAATGGTCAAAGCAATACACCACCGTTTCGGGATATGCTCTTCAATTGGAGGACAGCTATGATAAATACAGACAGGTTGACCGAAGCTGCACTGGAAATGCTTAAAAGTACGCAGATCATCAGTGTGGGGATAGACGGGCTTGGCGGTGCGGGAAAAAGCACCATTTCGGAAGAAGTGCGCGATGCACTCGAAAAAACGGGAGTGCAGGTGATACTTCTGCATATCGACGACTTTATAACCCCGCGTGCAGTCAGGTACGACGATAAACGCCCTGCGTGGGAATGCTATTATGTTCTTCAGTGGAGATATGACTATTTCAGGGAAAAGCTGGAGATACTGAAAAATGGCGGAGAGACCGAGACAGAGCTCTACGACAAGGATAACGACAGCTATTACACGAAGAGATGCTGCGCAAGCGGCATAACAGTCATACTGACTGAGGGGATATTTTTGCAGAGGAGAGAACTTTCGGGGCTGTTTGACCTTACGGCATACATCGACCTGCCCGAACAGGAACGTCTTGCGCGGGTGCTGAAACGTGATACCTATATCGGCGGCGAAGGAGAGATAAGAGCTAAATATGAGAACAGATACTTCCCTGCCGAACGGCGGTATACCGATGAATATGCACCCGCTTGCAGGGCGGATATACTTCTGAAAGATGACTGAACGGCAAAGCTGTCCTGCGTTTTATCATACCGCTCCCCCGCTTTTTGGGTAACAGCGGTGCATTGACCGAACGCGGTACAGCTGCTATACATTATATAATATGATGTTTCCTTTAGCACAACGGCTGAAAATGTGTAAACAAAATGATATATGACTGTCCCTTTAGCACAACAACTAAAAATGCCGTGAACAAAAGGATAATTGAGCATTGTATATCTTTCCCCCGCCTGCGGCGGGGGAAAGATATACGCCAAGAACCTTAAATTCTGTAAGACCGCTGTTTTTTGTAATGTGTCAGCGGGATAACCATGCTGTATGATAAGTCTCTATCGGGTAAACAGCACGATGACATCTATTTGGCAATATCAGCGGCACACATCAAAATTGGGAGAAAATTATCAAGCGCTTTGCGGTAAGATGCGCACTGATGTTTTTTCGATATGGTTAAAATATTGTACATTTGCAGATAGCACTTGACATATTCATAAATTCGTGATATAATTACAATGATAATTAACACTTCGGACAGTGATTAGTACGATATTGCCCAAACGGAGGGATATAAATGCACACGGAAGAAGAATACCTCGCGGCGCTGAGAGAGATCACTGAGCTTAAAGGCGAACTTTCGCGTCTGCGGAAAAGATACAATGCGGTGACTGAATTCATGTCTCACACAAGCCACGAAATAAGAACACCGATGAACTCGATAATAAGTCTGGCAACCATCGGTGAGGAAGAATGCTATGGGCGGGCTGTCGGCGAATATTTCAAGCATATCCGTGAATCGGCGGAGTATCAGCTGGAGATACTCAACGATGTGCTTGACATGGCAAGGATAGAGAGCGGCAGTATCACCCTTTACCCCGAGCCATATTCTCTGGAGGATCTGGCAGACAATATCAGCGCCATAATAGCGCCTATGATGGAACAGAAGCAGATAGATTTCCACTTTGAGTTCCACGATATTTTTGCGGACAAGCTGGTGGTAGACAAGCTGAGACTGAGACAGATATTTTTAAATCTGCTTTCAAACGCGGCAAAGTTCACACCTGAGAGGGGGCGGGTAGACCTGACAGTTTCACAGCTTGCTTCGGGCGGCGGCAAGGTCAGGACAGTGTTTACCGTAAAAGACAACGGGATAGGTATGAGCAAAGAATTCACTGACAGGATGTTCATGCCGTTCTCGCAGGAGAGAAATTCTGCTACTGCCGAGATACAGGGCACAGGACTGGGTCTGGCGATAGCGAAAAACCTGACAGATTTAATGGGCGGCGAGATGCGCGTGAAGTCTCAGCCAGGCGTTGGCACGGCATTTATTGTCGAGCTGGACTGCGAACCTGCGGGAGAAGCTGCTGCGGCTGACAAAACTGCGGTCAGGAACATTAATTTTGCAGGCAAGCGTGCGCTGGTGGTCGATGACCATTCGATAAACCGAATACTGGAAGTAAAACTGCTTAAAAGAGCGGGCTTTGAGACCGATGCGGTCAATAACGGCTATGAGGGGCTGAAAAAGTTCATGGCGAGCGATTCGGGGTACTATGACCTGATACTGATGGACATTAAAATGCCTGTTATGGACGGTCTGGAAGCGGCACAGAAGATACGTGCGCTAAAACGCAGTGACGCTGATGCGGTGAAGATAGTGGCGATGAGCGCGAATGCTTATCCTGAGGACGTTGAGCAGTCAAAAAAAGCGGGCATGAACGAACATATCGCAAAGCCCGTGATACCTGCGGTGCTTTACAATCAGCTGGCTAAGCTCTTTACGGCTAAAAGTACGGCTAAAAGATAGCGCAAAACGCCGCAGTTCAACGGTAAGCGGTGTTGAAACGTGCGGCTGAAAAAAATACACTAAAAGGGTATGGGTTGTGCTTGACTAACCTATACCCTTTGTGGTACAATGAATTTGATAAAATTGAATATGACTATCCCTTTAGCACACCAACTAAAAATGCGGTGAACAAAAGGATAATTGAGCGCCCCATATTTTTCCCCCGCCTGCGGCGGTGGAAAGATATGTGCCAAGAGCCTTAAATTCTGTATAGCCGCTGTTTTTGTGATGTGTCAGCGGGATAACCACAAAATCGAATATTTCACGGTGACTGACACCGATAGAAAGGAAGCATTTTTATGCAGACGAGAGTAGCTGTAATTTCTATCATCATCGAAGACTCAAGCACTGTGGAAAGCATAAACTCCATACTGCACGATTTTGCAGAGTACATAATCGGCAGGATGGGTGTTCCCTACCGGGCAAAAAAAGTGAACATCATAAGCATCGCCATTGATGCGCCGCAGGATAAGATAAACACTCTTGCGGGCAAGATAGGCAGGCTCAACGGTGTCACAGCTAAGACGGTATATTCAGCGGTCTGAACCTAAGCATTACTGACGGTCAAGACCTGCAATTCAATATCAGACAGCATCTCCTGACGCCGAAAAGTTCTTTGAGGCGAAAGCAGCAAGCACTATACGGCTTCGTGCAGATACGCGCGGAGTCTTTATCGGTATATTTACCCGTGTTTTCTGAGTAAGGAGAACACGGGTATTTTTATGCTTTTTACAGTTTTATCCCGATTTGGCTGTGTATAATACGAAAAAACAGCCATTTTGTATCATCAGCAATACACATCAAAATTGGGAGACAGTTTTTTCACAAAGGAGATGACGAGAATGGGACTTAATGACACACCCTCAGGCGAGAGGGTACACATCGGATTTTTCGGGCGCAGGAATGCGGGAAAATCAAGCGTGGTCAACGCATTCACAAATCAGGAGCTGGCGATAGTCTCCGACACGCCGGGCACTACCACCGACCCTGTATACAAGGCGATGGAACTTCTGCCGATGGGACCTGTGATGATAATCGACACACCCGGTTACGATGACGAGGGCGAACTGGGCGAAATGAGGGTAAAAAAGACGGTGCAGGTGCTGGGCAGGACAGACTGCGCGGTGCTGGTGACGGACTGCACGCGCGAACTCGATGACAGCGAGAAACAGCTGACAGAGCTTTTCAGACAGAAAGGTATACCTTTTATAATAGCTAAGAATAAATCCGACCTGCTGGAAAGCGTACCGCAGGCGGGCAGTAATGAAATATATGTCAGTGCGCTCAACAAGACAAACATCAATGAGATGAGAGAGCTTGTGGGCAGGCTGAGTAATGTGAAAGAGCAGGAATACCCTCTGGTGGGCGACCTTGTAAAGGCGGGCGAACTGGCAGTGCTGTGCATACCGATAGACAAGGCAGCACCAAAGGGCAGGCTGATACTTCCGCAGCAGCAGGTGATAAGAGATCTGCTGGAACACGGCGCGGCGGCACTCACCTGCCGCGAGACCGAGCTGAAAGGCTATCTCGAACAGCTTGACCCTAAGCCTGCTGTGGTCATAACCGACAGTCAGGTGTTTGCTAAGGCGAATGCTGACACGCCCGCTGACATAAAGCTGACTTCATTCTCAATACTCATGGCAAGGCACAAGGGATTTTTAGAGATCGCTGTGCGCGGCGCTAAGGCGATAGATTCACTGAAGGACGGCGACAGGATACTTATCTCGGAGGGCTGTACACACCACCGTCAGTGCGAAGATATAGGCACTGTAAAACTTCCGAAACTGCTGAAAAAGTACACAGGCAAAGAGTTCAGGCTGGAGTTTTCATCGGGCAGAGAGTTCCCCGATGACCTGAGTGACTTTGCACTGGTGATACACTGCGGCGGCTGTATGCTGAATGCACGCGAGATGCACAGCAGGATGCAGAATGTCGAAAACGCAGGCGTGCCTGTCACAAACTACGGCATAGCTATCGCATACATGAACGGTATACTTAAAAGAAGTCTGGAGATACTGCCCGGACTTTTATAGAAAAGAGGTCAGCGATGAAGAATAATGATGCTTTTTCATATGAAAAAACAGGTGCGAACGCAGACAAGTACGCGGAGATAGACAAGTTTTTACAGCTCAACGCCCGTTTCAGCGGCGGTATACGCAAATTAAAGAACTATCTCGGGTCTATCATAAACCGCGGCGGCGGTTCGATGCTTGAAAGGGCTAAAAATATAGTCAATAATGACGGCGTGGAAAGCGTTTACGATGACCTGATGCACTGCACAAGGATAGACAGGTGCGATGTATATATCGGAAGTAAGTATATTTTCAGGCAGGGCATGTTCCTTTTTAGAATGAGCGATGTCAGCAAGTGCTATATCATCGACGAGACACAGGGCGATGATACCGAGTATCATTGTGTGGCTGATATAAGCGATGAGACAGGCACGGATACGCTGGAACTGAGAAAACTGAGCGTCATAAAAGTCCAGCGGCAGCAGCAGTTCGAGATGATAAGCAAGCCCATCGAGGCGGCTAAAAAGAAGCAGAAATAATGATCTCTGAGCGACAGTGAACGGAGGTGCGTCATGGACGGCAAGGAGATGGTCTCTTATTACGACATGGGCGGCAGAGATGCCGAGATGTACAAAGCGATAGATGAACACCTGCGGCTGACAGCAAGGTTCAGCCCCGAAAATGTGGCGCGAAAAAGAAAGACACTGCTGACGGTGACACTGGGCGGCGGTATACTGCTGTATATATCTATCCCTGTCACACTGCTGACGGTGGGGTTCAAGATACCCGCAGTGGGACCGGAATTTGTGATAGGCAATTTCCTGCTGGGCGTCTGGAAACTGGCAAGGCAGATATACGGTGTCGGTACTTCTACGGAAATGGAGAGGGCTGAGAAAATAATCATGGCGGACGGTCTGGAAAGGGTGTATAATGACTTTATTCACGCGCGTCAGATGGGTGATACCAATATATGGCTGGGCGAGGAATATATCTTCAAAAAGAACGACTGTCTTTACCGCATAAAGGACATACAGCGCACCTATATCAGGAAAGAGAACAGCGATGACAGCTGTTCCTATTTCGCCAGTGCTGAGATACTGGACGAATGCGGCTTATGCCATGTCGATGTGAAAATGCTTCACGGTTTCAGCGAAAAGAAAATGCAGGCGCGTTTTGAGGAACTGACAGCGCCCATAGAACAGGCAAGATACAAGCAGAATGAAAAACTGAGTTGATGTTATCTTTCCCCCGCCGCAGGCGGGGGAAAGATAACCGCCAACTGTATTGGGTTCCCGATATAACATCGTTTATTTTGGTGTGTCAGCGGGATAACCACATAACAGATCACAGAGGAAAGAGGACAAAAATATGGATAACAAAGTTGATTTTTACAAGCGGCTCAACAGTGCGGATGCGCAGAAGTATGAGAAGATAGACAACTTTCTCGCACTTTCGGCAAGGTTCAGCCCCAAAATGATAAAGGTGAAAAAAATACAGACAATAGCATTAACGGCATCTTTTGCGTTGCTGTTTTTGGGGGTAGTCTTGTTTCTCAAAAGCTGGGGAAACAGGGCGATGTGCCTGTTGATGATGCCTGTGCTTTTCGTTGCGGCATATTATAGGCTGAGAATGCTGAACAACAACTTCTATCCCGAAATGGAAAGGGTAAACACGATAATCGAAACAGACGGCATCGACGCTGTATTTGAGGGGCTTATGAAGGCAAGCAGCATGAGCGTGAGCGGGTGTTCTTCTGACGGCAGGTATGTATATATCGCAGGCAAGACCATGTGCAGGCTCGCAAACATACAGAAAGTAAGCAAGCGTTATGTTTCTCACGGCAAGGGCGGGGCGTATCACGTTTTTATCGAAGTTGCCGACGAGATGGGTCTGAATGAGATAGACCTGAAACAGCTGAGAGGTCTGCCGATGATGCATGATAAAGAGGTACAGCAGATAAATGCTGAGATAATGATAATGAAGTATGCTTTGGAAAAAGCGGAAAAACAGGGTGAAATGTAATGGGCAGAGTAAGAGAGCTTATAGACAGGCTCGGTGAGAACAAGCATCTTGACAAGGCTGAATGGGTGGAAGTGCTTTCGGGCTTCACAGATGAGGACAGGGAGTACGCGGCATCGCTGGCGCGTGAGATAAGTCTTGCGCACTACGGCAACAAGATATTCATACGCGGCATAGTGGAGTTCTCGAATATATGCAGAAACGACTGCCTTTACTGCGGCATAAGGCGTTCAAATCAGAACGCACAGCGCTATCGGCTGACGGCTGAGGAGATATGCGAATGCTGTGACGAGGGGTATGAACTGGGTTTCCGCACATTCGTTCTGCAAAGCGGTGAGGATAAAAGCTATTCCACCGAGATGCTGTGCGGCATAGTAAGTAAGCTGAAAGAAAAGCACCCCGACTGCGCGGTGACACTCTCGCTGGGCGAGATGGAGTATGAGGACTACAAGGCTCTGCGTGAAGCGGGGGCTGACAGGTATCTGCTCAGGCATGAAACGGCGAACAAGGCGCACTACGAAAAACTCCACCCCGCCGAGATGTCGTGGGAACACCGCATGAAATGTCTTGAACAGCTGAAAGAACTGGGCTACCAGACAGGCGCGGGCATAATGGTAGGTTCGCCTTACCAGACGGTAGAGTGCATCGCTGAGGACATGCTGTTCTTTGAAAAATTCAAGCCCGAAATGATAGGTATAGGACCTTTTCTGCCCCACAAGGACACGCCTTTCAAAGACGAGCCGAAAGGCAGTTACGAACTGACGCTGTTCCTGCTGAGTCTGTGCAGGATACTTCTGCCGAGAGTGCTTCTGCCTGCCACGACTGCGCTGGGCACTATACACCCGCTGGGGCGTGAAGAGGGCGTAAAGGCGGGGGCAAACGTAATAATGCCCAACCTTTCGCCCACAGCGGTGCGCAAGAAATACATGCTTTACGACAACAAGATATGCACAGGCGATGAGAGCGCACAGTGCAGGGGCTGTCTTGAACAGCGCATGAAGTCCATCGGGTATGAGGTGGCAGTAACGAGAGGTGACTTTAAATGATAAAATTCGCGATATACGGCAAGGGCGGCATCGGCAAGTCAACGATAGCATGCAATATCTCGGCAGCGCTGGCGGCAAAAGGTCTTACGGTGATGCAGATAGGCTGTGACCCGAAAGCAGACTCGACTTCACTTTTACACGGCGGTGACAGGATACCGACTGTGCTTGACATGACCAGAAAGACAGGCGGTAAATTCACACTGGACGATGTGGTGTTCAGGGCTGAGTGCGGGGTGTACTGCGTTGAAGCGGGCGGTCCGATACCCGGTCTTGGCTGTGCGGGGCGCGGTATAATAAACGCGCTGGAAAGTCTGGAAAAGCTGGGGGCTTATGAAAGGTTCAAGCCCGATGTGGTGATATACGATGTGCTGGGCGATGTGGTGTGCGGCGGTTTTTCCATGCCGATGCGCAAGGGCTATGCCGACAAGATATTCGTGGTCTGTTCGGGAGAGAAGATGTCGCGCTATGCGGCGGCAAACATCTGCATGGCGGTGGATAATTTCAAGGGACGCGGCTATGCGGGACTGGGCGGCATAATCCTCAACCGCAGAGGAGTCCCCGATGAGGACGATGCGGCGGCTGAACTGGCGGCTGACTTCGGCACTGAAGTGATAGGCACACTGGACAGGAGCGAGGATATACCGCTGGCGGAAGAGCGCGGCAAAACGATAGTCGCGAGCGCCCCCGACAGCGATACGGCAAAACAGCTGGAAGCCATCGCTGACAGCGTATATGCGGCTTGCGGAGGTGAGTGATATGCTGAAACAAGTCGGTCTTGACAGACCGCCCACAGTCAGGCTGGGCGATGCGGTGAACGGTGACTTCTTCGCGGGGGGACTTGAATACAACCCGCCCGCAAGGGGCGTGTGGAACATAGTACACACAGGTATGCTGATACCCGAAACGCATGAGATATTCGCCTGCGCACAGGGCTGTCTGCGCGGCGTGATACTCACGGCGGCAGAGATGAACGCGCTGGACAGAATGAGCTGGATCTCGGTATCCGAGCAGGATATGTTCGACGGCACACTGGAGAGCGATGTGACGGACGGTGTATGCGAGATACTGGAAAAACTCCCCTACCGTCCAAAACAGGTGCTTTTATACCTCAGCTGTATACACCTGTTCGCGGGGTGCGACTTTGATGTGATAATAGCCGAACTTTCAGAAAAATACCCCGATATACACTTTGCCGACTGCTACATGACCCCCACCATGAGAAAGACCATCTCGCCCGATGCGAAGATGCGCGCACAGCTTTATGATGCGCTCAGACCGATGGGGCTTGACAGAAAGTCGGTGAGCATACTGGGCAACGACAGGGCAACAGATGAAAACAGCGAACTTGTGAGGGTCATAAAGGATAACGGCTTTGTCCTGCGCGACCTGACAGCATGCACAAGCTATCAGGAATATCTTGACATGGCAAAAAGTTCGCTGAACATAGCTTATCTGCCCACTGCGCAGTTCGGGTGCGAAGAACTTTCGGCGCGGCTGGGTGCGCAGGCGATGTATCTGCCGAACAGCTTTGATGCTGACGAGATAAGGGCGAACATGGCAAAGCTGTGCGATGCACTCGGGGTGGACTGCCCCGACCTGACAGCAGAGGAAAATTCTGCAAAAAAAGCGCTGACGGCGGCTAAGGAAGCTGTCGGCGATACGCCCATAGCCATCGACTTCACGGCGGTGACTCAGCCGTTCGGGCTGGCGGAACTGCTTGTCCGTCACGGTTTTGATGTGAGATATATCATCAATGACTGTCTTGGCGAGGACGGTGCGGCGTTTGAGCGGCTGAAAAGTCTTGCGCCCGACATCACCATATGTTCGGCAGTGAATGTGAACATGCTTGATTTCCCCGAACTCGAACATGAGCGGGTGATAGCAATAGGGCAGAAAGCGGCGCACTATTTTAACACCGACTATTTTGTGAACATTGTGCAGAACGGCGGATACTGGGGCTTTACAGGCATAAGCGCCATAGCCGATCTTATTGCGGGAGCCGCCCGCGCACCTAAAGACAGGCGCAGGCTGATCTCCCACAAGGGCATCGGGTGCGAAAGCTGTATCTGACCACTTAATTGAAAGGCGTATGCAGTAACAACAGGCGGTGCGCAAAAAAATGTCGTATTTTGTTTTATGGTCATCACGCCGACACACCTGACATTAACAATAGTTGGCGGTTCTCAATAACGATCACTTGTTAAACATATCCCAATATGGAGCGCTCAATTATCCTTTTGTTCACCGCATTTTTAGTTGGTATGCTAAAGGGATAGTCATATATTATTTTACAGGAGTATTTTATGAAAAATGTTAGCAGGATAATCCCCTGTTATGCGGCAGACACTTCGGGCGTATGCTCGGCGCTGTACGAATTCGGGGGAATGACGGTGGTGCATGACGCATCGGGGTGCAATTCGACCTATTCCACCCACGATGAACCGCGCTGGTACGACCAACGCTCGATGATATATATTTCTGCGCTGACCGAACTTGATGCGGTCATGGGCAACGACGAAAAGCTGATAGCTGACATAGTTTCGGCGGCTAAAGACCGTTCGCCCGCATTTATAGTGCTGTGCGGTTCGCCCATGCCGATGATGACAGGCTTTGACTACCGCGCGGTGGCTGAGGACATACAGCACCGCACAGGTATACCGACTTTCGGCATAGAAACAAACGGCACGCGCTCGTATGTTGACGGCGCATCAAAGGCACTGCTGGCGCTGGTGAAAGAATTCGTGCATGACATGCCGAAAGACAGCTTTGAAGGCACATCTTATAACATAGTCGGCGCAACACCGCTTGACTTCGGGCTGACCGACACGGTAAGCACCATCAAAAAAATGCTGGGTGAATGTGATATGAAGTTCATTTCAAGCATCGGCATGGGAAGCACCCTTGACGAGATCCGCAAAGCGGCTTCGGCTAAAGTTGATCTTGTGGTGTCATACACAGGGCTTGAAACGGCGCGGTATATGGAAAAGGAATTCGGCATACCCTATATCTGCGGTGTGCCGCTGGGTGTATCCCAGAAAGATATATGCGCATCGGAAATGCACAGGGCTGCCCGCGACGGCAGAAGCAGTTATTATCCGATAGTTCGCGGCAGAAGTATTGATAATGATGCAGAACGGGCTGTTATCGGTGAGGCTGTGCTTGCAGGTTCGCTGGCGCGGGAGTGGTCGATGCTGACAAGTGCGGCGGTGGACGTTATCTGTCCGCCCGACACAGATGCCGCACTAAGCCCCGACAAAAAAGATATGCCTCTGCTTTCGGAAGATGAGATAACGGCTTATCTTTCGGATAACGGCATAAAGACGGTCATAGCCGATCCGCTGTACAGATACATTCTGCCAAAGGGCTGTGAACTGCTGGAACTGCCGCACTTCGCGTTTTCGGGCAGGTGCTTTGCAAAAGATATGCAGAACATCATCTGCAAAGACCTGAAAGAAGTGTGGGGCAAACTGCCATAAAGCTGTGATGCTTTATATAGGACTTCTGCGGTGACAGAAAAAAGATCTCCCAATTTTGATGTGTATTGATGATGATACACAGCCAAATTGGGATAAAAAGATACATTAACAAGGAGCTTATTTTAATGATAAAACTGGCGATATACGGCAAGGGCGGCATCGGAAAATCCACATGCACGGCAAATCTGGCGGCGGCGTTCGCTTCACTGGGCAAAAGGGTGATACAGATAGGCTGTGACCCCAAAGCAGATTCAACCATAAACCTGCTGGGCGGCACACCTGTCACCCCTGTGATGGACTACATGCGCGAACACGATGACGAGCCGACTTCCATCGAAGAGATAAGCAAGGTGGGCTACGGCGGCATACTCTGCATCGAAACAGGCGGACCAACACCGGGTCTTGGCTGTGCGGGACGCGGCATAATAACCACCTTCGCACTGCTGGAAGAACTGGAACTTTTCGAGAAATTCAAGCCCGATGTGGTGCTTTACGATGTGCTGGGCGATGTGGTCTGCGGCGGATTTGCCGCCCCCATACGCGAGGGCTATGCCGACAAGGTGCTGATAGTGACTTCGGGCGAGAAGATGGCACTGTATGCGGCAAACAACATCAACAAAGCAGTGAAGAACTTCGAGGACAGAAGCTATGCAAAAGTGCGCGGCATAATAATGAACCGCAGGGCTGTCGAGAATGAGGAAGAGAAAGTCAGGGCTTTTGCCGAAAGTGCAGGGCTTGATGTTGCGGCTGACATTCCCCGCTCGGCTGACATAATAAAGTACGAGGATATGGGCAAAACTGTCATTGAGGGCGACCCCGAATGCGAAACTGCAAAGCGTTTCTTCGGGCTGGCAAAACTGCTTATTGCGGAGGACGAAGCTAATGGTTGAAGCATATTACATCACAGCGGCAGAACTGGCTGAAAAGGGCTTTGAGAACATTCCCGATGAACTGATGAGTTCAAAGCACATGATATACAGTTCCCCTGCCACACTGGATTTCAACTCGCCCGGCGCTAAGGGCTTCGGCGTAAAGCGTGCGGGTCTGGCGATACCCGGTTCGGTGATGCTGCTGGTAGCACCGGGCTGCTGCGGGCGAAACACCGCTCTGCTGAACGAACTGGGCTACAACGAGAGGTTTTTCTATCTTCTGCTGGACGATACCGACATCGTTACAGGCAGGCACCTTACGAAGATACCCAAAGCCTGCAAGGAAGTCTGTGACAGCCTTGACTACACGCCAACGGCAGTGATGATATGCATAACCTGTGTCGATGCACTGCTTGGCACTGACATGGAGAGAGTCTGTCGAAAGTGTGAGAACGAAACAGGTGTCCCCACACTGCCCGCATACATGTATGCGCTGACCCGAGAAAAGCGTCTGCCGCCGATGGCAGGCATACGCAAGTCGGTATACGGTCTGCTGAAGCCGCAGAAAAGGCGCGGCGGCCGCTGTAATATACTGGGCTATTTCTCGCATCTCCATGACAGCTGTGAACTTTACGGCCTGCTTAAGTCGGTAGGGGTAAGCACACAGGAACTTTCGCGCTGTGACACCATAGAGCGCTACCACGAACTTTCAAGCGCCAACTTCAACCTTGTCATAAACCCCGAAGCCAGATACGCCGCACAGGATATGGAAAAGCGGCTGGGCATACCGTTCATAGAGATAAACAGGTTCTACCGCATAGACAAGATACGCAATCAGTACCGCCTGCTGGGTCAGGCGTTGGGCGTGCAGTTTGAGGACGGCAAATTCTATGACGCGGCAAAGAAGTCGGTCGAGGAATTGACGGCAAAGCATGGCGCTGTCAGATATGCGGTGGGCGAATGCGTAAATGCTGACAGCTTTGAACTAGCCCTTGCGCTGACAGAGTACGGTCACAAGGTAAGTGAGATATACGGCACGGTGGGTGAGCGCAATTTCTTCTATATAAAAAAGCTGGCGGAACTTTCGCCCGATACAAGGATATTTACAAATCTTTCACCGACTATGCTGAACTATGAGCGCAAAACTGAGATAGATGTCACCATCGGCGTAGATGCGGGCTACTATCACCCCGACCTGCCCAATGTGCCGTTCAATGATGAAGAACAGCCTTTCGGTTATGAGGGTGTGTCGCTTCTGGCAGAACAGCTTTCAAAAGCACTTGAAAAGGAGGATAAGTGATGAAAAAACTGCTGAAATTCATTTCTCCCCTTGCCCCCGATGATTCGGGCGCATGTTCGGTGCTTTACGAACTGGGCGGCATTACGGTCATATGTGATGCGGGCGGCTGTGCGGGTAATGTCTGCGGTTTTGACGAACCGAGATGGTTCACCAAAAAGTCGGCACTGCTGAGTGCGGGGCTGAGAGATATGGACGCTATACTGGGCAGAGATGACCGCCTTGTGGCTAAGCTGGCGCGTGCGCAGGAACAGCTGGGAAGAGCGTTCACCGCAGTGGTGGGCACACCCGTCCCCGCAGTTATCGCCACCGACTACAAAGCCATAGAACGCATGGCTGAAAAGAAAACAGGAGTTCCCTGTATATGCGTGCCCTGTGACGGCACAAAGCTGTACGACAAGGGCGAAGAGGACGCATATCTGGCGCTGTTCAGGCGTTTTGCACAGGATAAACTGCCCACAGAAAAAGGCACTGCCGCCGTGATCGGCGCGACACCCCTCAACACAGGCTTTGCCAAAGCTGACAGGATAACAGAGGTCATAAAGGCGGAGGGCTTTGATGAAGTCAAGTGCATCGGGCTTGACAGCGGACTTGATGAGATAAAGAACATATCGCGGTTTGAAAAAGTTTTCGTGACAGCGCCTTCGGGCATGAAAGCGGGGGCTTATCTTAAAGAAAAATTTTCGCTCGATGTGACAGCACACGGCTGTCCCATACCGAAAGGATATGAGGACAAGCTGAAAGCGCTCGCACCTGCGGAAAAGACGCTGATAATACACCAGCAGTTCACTGCGAACACTGTGCGTGAGATTATAGGCGGCGGTGTCTGCGGGACTTTCTTTAAGCTGGACGAAAGCGCGGCGCAGGCGGGCGACTTCCACATAGCGGACGAAGAGGACTTCGCGCAGAAGGCGCAGGGCTTTGATAGGATAATAGGCGACATCAGCCTTAAAAGGGCACTGCCCGACTTCGGCGGAGAATGGATAGACCTGCCGCACTTCGCAGTGTCGGGAAAAATGTTTTGATACGGAGCAACTAAAATGAGAAAAACCGTTAATATACGCGCTTTCGGCATAGTGCAGGGCGTGGGTTTCAGACCGTTCACGGCGGTGGCGGCAGATGAGCTGGGGCTGGTCGGTACGGTGGCTAACAAGGGTTCGTATGTGGATATTATTGCCACAGGCGAGGAAGAAGCGCTTTACACTTTCGCTGACAGGATAAAGCATGACCCTCCCGAAAGGGCGATGGTGCTGGGCGTTGATATAAGCGAAGCAGAATACACCGAATTTTCGGGTTTTGAGATAATCGAGAGCGAAAAAGAGTACGGCGATATATTCGTTTCGCCCGATATTGCGACCTGCGATAAGTGCAGGGCAGAGCTGTTCGATAAAACGGACAGGAGGTATCTTCACCCGTTTATAAACTGCACACAATGCGGTCCCCGCCTGACCATACTGGACACCATGCCATACGACCGCGAGCGCACCACCATGCGCGAACACCCGATGTGCGAAAAATGCGCCGCAGAATATCACGACCCGTCCACAAGGCGGTTCGATGCACAGCCTGTCTGCTGTAACGACTGCGGACCTGAGGTGTATATAGTCGGCACAGATATTCGCGGCGGGACGGCGATAACAGAAGTGCGCCGCGCCATCATGGAGGGAAAGATAGCGGCAATAAAGGGTATAGGCGGTTTTCACCTGTGCTGTGATGCGCACAACGAAGATGCGGTGGCAAGGCTGAGAGAACTCAAAAAGCGCCCCGCAAAGCCGTTCGCGCTGATGATGAAAGACATCGGCACTGTGCGGCGCGAATGTCACGTCCGCGCGGGACAGGAGGAATATCTCACAGGCTGGCAGAAGCCCATAATGCTTCTGAAAAAGCGCAGTACCACCACCATCAGCGAACTGATAGCCCCCCGCAACACGACAGTCGGAGTGATGCTGCCATACGCACCTGTGCAGATGCTTATTTTTGACTACCCTGACGGGATACAGTTCAGCGACTGTCTGGTGATGACCAGCGGAAATGTGCGCGGCGCACCCATCTGCCGAAATGACGAAGATGCGCAAAAAGAGATAGGCGGCTTCTGCGACATAATGCTTTCGCATAACAGGCAGATACTTCTGCGGGCTGATGACAGCGTGTGCGACTGGCTGTTCGGCAGACCCTACATGATACGGCGTTCGAGGGGATTTGCGCCCTTGCCGTTCATGCTGAAAAATAAGGATAACAGGCAGGTGCTTGCCATCGGCGGCGAACTTAAAAACTGCTTCTGCATAGCGCGGGGCGACCTGCTTTACCCCTCGCCTTATGTGGGCGACATGGCTGATATACGCACCGTCAAGGCGCTGGAAGAAAGTACCGAGCGCATGTGCGGTCTGCTGGAAGCCAAACCGCAGGTCATAGTCTGTGACACGCACCCTAAGTACAACACAGTGCGGGTGGCTGAGGAAATGGCGCAGAAGCGCGGCATTCCCCTGCTGAAAGTCCAGCACCACTACGCGCATATACTCTCCTGCATGGCTGAGAACGGCTTTGAGGGCGAGGTGATAGGTATTAGCTTTGACGGCACAGGCTACGGCGATGACGGCACGATCTGGGGCGGCGAACTGATGGTATGCAGTTACAGGGCATACAGGCGCGTGGGAAGCATCAAGCCGTTCATACAAACAGGCGGCGACCTTTCATCGAAAGAGGGCTGGCGCATCGCTTCGGCACTGCTGAGGGACGCTTTCGGTGACGGCGGAGAGATACTCTGCCGCAAGCTGGGCATCTGCGAAGCTAACGAGTACAAACTGCAAAAAGCGATGGCTGAGAAAGGTCTGAACAGCGTGCGCTCAACAAGCTGCGGGCGGCTGTTCGATGCGGTATCCGCCATACTGGGCATTGTCAGGACTTCGACTTTTGAGGGTGAGGCTTCCACCGCGCTGATGTGCGAGGCTGAGAAGTATCTCGAAAAGCACCCCGCCATAGCGGAGAACTACCGCAAGCCCGAAAAACTCATAAAAGCGGACAAGGACTATGTGACCCTCTGCACTATGGCACTGGCGGCGGATATTGCCGAACGCAGGCTGGCAGACTGTCAGGCGGGGGCGCTGGCATACACGTTCCATGCGGTGCTGGCTGACATGGTGACTGCCGCCTGTGTGAAGATAAGCGCTGACACGGGGCTGAAAACAGCCGCCCTCAGCGGAGGTGTTTTCCAGAACAGACTGCTGACGCGGCTGTGCTGTGACAGGCTCAGCGATGCAGGCTTCAGTGTGCTGACCCACAGTCTTGTACCGCCAAACGACGGCGGCATAGCGCTGGGTCAGGCGGCTTACGGCATATACAACGGCTGATAAGGAAGAAAAGCGCCAACTATCAACAATAACCATTGTGAAATATCACATCGGAAAATAAGGAGGAAATTCAAATGTGTGTTGGTTTATCTGCAAAAGTAGTAAGTGTTAAGGACGGCACTGCGCTGATAGATGCGAACGGTGCAAAGCGCGAGGTAAGCGCCGACCTGCTGGAAGAACTTGAACCCGGCGATTACGTTATGGTACACGCAGGCGTTGCCATCGCGAAGATAACCGAGAGCGACGAGGACGAAGCTAACGATGTAATGGAGAATTTGTTATGAACGAACAGGCTAAAAAAGCGCGTGACATTATCACGAACTACAAGGGCAGACCGCTGAGGATAATGGAAGTCTGCGGCACTCACACCCACGAGTTATTCAGGCTGGGTCTGAGAAAACTTCTGCCCGAGAACGTTGAACTTATATCGGGTCCCGGATGTCCCGTATGCGTGACACCTGTGGGCTTCATCGACGAAGCTATCTGGCTGGCGCTGGAAAAGGGCTGTATCATCACCACTTTCGGTGACCTGATACGTGTACCCGGCACTGAGATGCCGCTGGCGGGCGCAAGGGCTAAGGGTGCGCAGGTAAGACCTGTCTACTCGCCGCTGGACGCAGTAGAAATGGCGCGGCAGAACCCCGATGAACAGATAGTTTTTCTGGCGGTGGGCTTTGAAACCACCACGCCGTCGGCATGTCTTGCAGTGGAAACTGCAAAGAAAGAGGGGCTTAAAAACTTCTCACTGCTGACCG
Organism: uncultured Ruminococcus sp.; assembly: GCF_902762735.1. Taxonomy (GTDB): domain Bacteria; phylum Bacillota; class Clostridia; order Oscillospirales; family Ruminococcaceae; genus Hominimerdicola. The sequence continues at coordinate 15,725 of NZ_CACWPP010000039.1, read as the reverse complement.
CCAACAAGACCATGCCAAACGCCTACAAAGCCCTTGAGGGCAGTGCAGATGCTTTCCTCTATCCCGGACATGTCAATGCCATAGCAGGCACAGAGATATGCGAAGAACTGAAAAAGCGCGGAGTTTCGGGTGTAGTTGCGGGCTTTACCGCAAGCGAACTGCTGACAGCGCTGGCTGTCATACTGGTGAACGCCGAAAAGGGCGAGCCGTTCTTTGTAAACTGCTACCCCCGCGTTGTCAAGGCGGAGGGCAATCCCTCAGCGCGTGAACTGGTAAAGCGCGTGATGGAACCCTGCGACACCGAATGGCGCGGTCTGGGCGTGATACCCATGTCGGGCATGAAACTGCGTGACGAGTTCGCAGAGTTCGATGCGCGCAAAAAATTCAGCATGCCGAAGATAACAGGCAAGCCGAACCCCGCCTGCCGCTGCGGAGAAGTTTTGCAGGGTAAATGCAAGCCAAGCGACTGCAAGGTATTCGGCAAAGTCTGCACCCCCGAACACCCTGTCGGTGCATGCATGGTATCGGACGAGGGCGCTTGCGCGGCTTATTATCAGTACGGCGGAGTATAAGAACTGCATGGATAAAGCGGCAGTAACAAATCACTAGCGAAAGTACACTTTATCGTACAACAGCATAAAGGAGTAAATTGAAATGGCAGAAAAAACAGTAACACTGGCACACGGCGCAGGCGGAAAACAGACCTCCGAGCTGATAGATCGGGTATTCAAGGCGCACTTCTCGAACCCGCAGTTCACCGCAGACGATGCGGCTGTGCTGAACATGGGCGAGGGCAGACTGGCTATGTCCACCGACGGCTTCATCGTTTCGCCTTTTGAATTCAACGGTGGAAACATCGGTAAACTCAGCATTTGCGGCACAGTAAACGACCTGAGCTGCATGGGCGCAAAGCCCCTCTACATGACATGCGCTTTCGTCATCGAAGAAGGCTTTCCGCTTGACAAGCTGGAAGAGATAGCGGCTTCGATGGAAAAGACCGCCAACGAAGTCGGCGTTAAGATAGTTGCAGGCGATACTAAAGTCGCAGGCAAGGGTCAGGTGGATAAGATATTCATAACCACCACAGGTATCGGAAAAATAATGGACAATGCAGACACCTCAGGCACTTACGCAAAGCCCGGTGATGCTGTTATCGTGACGGGCGACGTGGGCAGACACGGCTGTACTATCCTGCTGGCGCGTGACGAATACGGCATAGATGCTGATGTTGACAGCGACTGCGCACCGCTCTGGGGAACAGTCGAAAGCCTTTACACCGTCACCAACGAGATACACACCATACGCGATGCCACACGCGGCGGTGTGGGTACAGTCCTCTACGAGATAGCCGAGCAGAGCGGCGTTGGCGTTCGCCTGAATGCGGCTGATATACCCGTAGACCCCGCAGTTAAGGGCGTTTGCGGCATGCTGGGTCTTGAACCCCTCTACCTTGCTTGTGAGGGCAGACTTGTCATAATCGCCCCGAAAGACAAAGCGCCCGCGCTGGTCGAGAAACTGCGCGAGGGCAAGTATTCTAAGAATGCGGCGATAATAGGCGAGATAACCGCCGACAACGCAGGAAGAGTCGTTATGGAGACCGAGATAGGCGCACAGACGATGCTGCCTCAGCCTGGCGGCGAACTTCTGCCGAGAATTTGCTAAAAATCAAGCGGACAGGCATTGACCTGTCCGCTTTTTTGTGCATTTATCTTCGGCGGGTGAAGAAAAAATCCGACTGTTCTCCCTGTTTTATCTGCCTGTCGAACCAAACCCGCCCGCGCCGCGTTCGGTATCCGAAAGTTCGGTCACTTCACAGACTTCGGGACGGAAGATGGGTGTTACCACCAACTGCGCTATGCGCTCGCCCGCATTGATGGTCTGCGGCTTGTCGGAATGATTGTGCAGTGCGACTATCAGTTCGCCGCGATAGTCCCAGTCCACCACACCAACGCAGTTTGCGGGCGCAAGTCCCAGCTTTGTTGCGAGTGAACTGCGTGCATAGATCAGCAGAACGGCGTTTTTCTCGCCGTCAAGTTCTGCCGCCAGACCTGTCGGTACTTTTTCAGTCGCCCCCGCCGCGATGGTCAGCGGCGCATCAAGGCAGGCAGTCAGATCCATGCCTGCGCTGAATTCGGTCTGGTAAGCGGGTATAACCGCATTTTCACGTAGTTTTTTGAATAGAAGTTTCATAGCTTTCTCCTTACTGCACACCGCGATAGTAAAGCCCGCGAGTGATCTTGTCGGGGCGGTCAAGTCCGCCGATGGAATATTCATCAATGATGCGGCGCACCTGTGCGGGTCTTTCATCGGTAAAGTCCAGCATCAGGAAATCAGCTTTGCCGAAGTCACCGATCTTGTCTGCCATGTAGAGGGTGTCGCTGTTGAGTATCTCCACGTAGCCCTCTTTGCGCGAACAGCGCACAGGAAATTCTCTGCCCGTGCGGTCGGTGACTTTTTTTGTACAGTTTTTGCATCCCACCGCCGCCGATATGGGGCAGTTAGCCGTCAGCATCAGCGGAAGCCTGCCATAAGCGTAAACGCCGACAGGCAGGGGCTTTTTCAGGCGGGCGATCTGTGCGGCTCTCAGTTCAAAGCTGACAACAGCATCAGCCGCACCCAGCTTTTTCGCCACATTCAGCGCACAGGAATTGGTCAGATTAAAGCCGAACCCCGCGTGGAAAGTCATTCCCAGCCGTTCAGCTATCTCGGCGTGGGCGAGGTTAGCGGCGTAAATGCGGGAGATGCCTGCCGCCTGCGCCAGCTTTGTACGGTTTATCACCGACTTTTCGTCAAAAGTAAATCTCGGCAGACAGACAGCCAGCTTTTCGGCAGGAAAGACCTCAGCCGCCTTTACCGCGATATTCAGCGGAACAGCGCAAAATTCCACATCTTCGGGTGAAACAGCCGCCAGCTGTTCGAGCGTTGTCACGCTTGCCCGCAGAGTCCTGCCGCCGCCGTGATACTCTTCAAAGTCCAGAATATCCGCCTTTTCAAAGCCGACTTCCCTGCCGTTGACCTTAGCACGCAGTTCGTCCATATCCCTGCACGCGCGGCGGCGCAGGTCGTTGAGCGCTTTCGGGCTGACATACAGCCCCTCACCTATATGACAGACTACCCCTGCCGATGTGTATATGCTGTCGCCCAGCTTTGAAAGCTGTTTTTCCGCAAGTTCCCTGTCAAGGGCGCGGTTCTCGGCTTTTGAGGGTGCAGGGTCTTTCTCGGTGACACGGTTGCCATCGTCATCTTCGGCAGTCAGCGCTATCTCTTCGCCGTCACTGACGAAAAGTTCAAATTTAAGGGCTGAACGCTTGTCCTCAGCGCGGTAAAGTTCATGTATCTTAGGGAATGCTTTCGCGCCTGCCGCCGCATCTTCCCCCGTGCGCATGCCGAACATATCTGCCCCCAGCTTGTGGTGCAGATAACCGTCAGTAAAACCGCCCCGCGAGAACACCGCTTCGAGGGTGCGGCGGTCGTAAGGCTCTCCGTTCAGCGCGTGTTTACAGCTGTCAACGGCAGCGGCGGCGTATTCGGGGCGCTTCATTCTGCCCTCTATCTTCAGCGAACTTACCCCCGCCGCAACTATCTCGCGCAGTTCATCGCAGTATGACATATCTTTCAGCGAGAGGTCGTAGCGCTCTTTCCCTCTTCCGCCCGCATTACACGGCAGGCGGCAAGCCTGCGCACAAAGCCCCCTGTTGGCACTGCGCGAACCTATCACCGCACTCATATAGCACTGCCCCGACACCGACATGCACAGCGCCCCATGCACGAACACCTCAGTTTCAATGCCAAGCGCTGACAGTTCGCGGATAATATCAAGCGGCAGTTCGCGGGAAAGCACAGTGCGTTTGAAGCCAAGTTTTTTGGTCAGTTCCACCCCGCAGGCGGTATGCACCGTCATCTGGGTAGATGCGTGTATCGGCAGTTCGGGACAGCATCGGCGTGCTATCTCGGTAAGCGCCAGATCCTGTGTTATTATGCCGTCCACGCCGACTTTAGCGCAGTGTTCCACCGCCGCCATGCACTGTTCAAGCTGTTCATCGAACAGCACCGTGTTGATGGTGCGGTACAGCTTAACGCCGCGCCTGTGGCACTCATAGACCGCCCGCTCTATCTCTTCATTGGTGAAATTCACCGCGTTCTGCCTTGCAGAAAAATCTTCGCCCCCAAGATAGACCGCATCGCAGCCTGCCCTGAGGGCTGCCTGCAGCACTTCAAACGAGCCGCAGGGTGCAAGTATCTCAGCCATTACTTATTGCTCCCGCCGCCGGGATAAACGCCTGCAAGGTTCAGGGGCTTCTGTGCGGCGCTTGTGACCGCGCTGACGTTCTCGGTCAGTACGGTTTTTCTTTCACCGATAGCGGCTTCGATGTCACCTTTCAGAATATCCTCAGCGCTGACAGCTTCGCCCACATTATTTGATGAGCCGAAATTCGTGCGCTCAGACAGCTCTTTCTCCAGCTGTTCTATCCTCTCCTGCAATGCCTTTATCTCACGCTGAGCGGCAGCCGCCTGATTTCTCGCCCTGCCCGCATCGTCAACATAGTCCTTTATCTGGGTGCGTATATTGTCGATATTGCGGTTCTGCTGACCCAGTTCGTCCATACAGTCAAGGGCTGTCAGCACAGCACAGTCAGTGACAGAAAGGCTTGAAAACTTTGCACGCATGCTTCTTATGCGCTTATCGAGGGCTTCTGCCAGCTTCTCCGTATAGTCCTTATTATCCTCACTGGTAAGATTATACTCCTTACCCATTATAAAAACCTTATAGGTCGCCATAAAAATACCTCCTTGCAGACCAAAATACTTTACATTACATTATACAACATTTTTCACAAAAAATAAAGACCTTTTACTAAAAATCCTCAAAAAAAATCTCCCAATTTTGATGTGTATTGCTGATGATACAAAATGGCTGTTCTTTCATATTGTTCCCCCGCCTGCGGCGGGGGAACAATACACAACCAAATTGGGATAAAAAAATCGGAGCATTTTTCCATGCCCCGATCTTATCATTATTCATCAGTACATCTTGTTTCCCAGAAAGCCACAGCGCCTGCCGCCGCAACGTTCAGCGAGTCAACGCCGTGTGCCATCGGTATCTTTACGGTAAGGTCGCAGGCTGAGATGGTCTCATTCCGCAGACCGTCACCCTCCGTACCCAGCACTATTGCGAGCTTTTCTGCGTTTTTCAGACGATCATCCGCTATACTCACAGTGTCGTCCCGCAGTGCCATAGCCGCCGTCAGCCAGCCGTCAGCTTTCAGCTTTTCGATATAGCCGCTGTCGGAAGTCCCCGCATATCTCCACGCTATCTGAAAGACCGTCCCCATGCTGACGCGGATAGTGCGCCTGAAAAGCGGGTCGGAACAGCCGTCGGTCAGCAGTATGCCGTCGATCCCCATAGCCGCCGCCGAGCGGAACACTGCGCCGATGTTGGTCTGGTTCATTATATCCTCCAGCACCGCGATGCGCCTTGCATTTTCGGGAAACGCCTGCATAGCGCGGCGCTTCATGGCGCAAAGCACCCCCTGTGTCAGCTTAAATCCCGTTATTTTCGTCAGCTGTTCCCTGTCGGCTGTGTAGACGGGCACATCGCCCAGCCGCGCGATGATGTCTGCCGCCTGACCGCTCACATACTTCTTTTCTGCCAGCAGTGAGACTGCTTCAAAGCCCGCATCAAGCGCAGTCCTTATGACTTTGGGGCTTTCCGCCACGAATATGCCCGCCGCTTTCAAGCCCAGTTCGGCAGTGTCGGTGTAGGGCGCAAGTTCGGGCGCGGCGAGGTCATCGACCTCGATGATGTGTGCCACCTCAGCCCTCCAGCTCGTCCATCTGCTTTATCAGGTCACCGAACAGTGCCAGCGCATCGGTGACAGGCTTTGTGGTGGACATATCCACCCCTGCCCTCTTCAGCAGAGATATGGGGTCAGTCGAACAGCCGCCGCTGAGGAAGCCCTCAATGTAGTCCTTAACAGCGGGCGCGCCCTCTTTCAGTATCCTCTGTGAGAGCGCTATCGCCGCAGAATAACCTGTTGCATACTGGTAAACGTAGTAGTCGTAATAGAAGTGCGGTATCCTCGCCCATTCCATCTTTATATCCTCGTCAAGCACCACGCCGTCACCGAAATACAGCTTGTTCAGTTCGCCGTATATCTCGCAGAGAGTGTCAGCAGTCAGCGAGTCGCCCAATGCACATATCTCGTTGCATTTCAGTTCAAATTCAGCGAACATGGTCTGCCTGTAAAGTGTTGTGCGAAACTGTTCGAGGAAATAGTTTATCAGATATGCCTTTTCCTTCTTGTCATCAGTGTGCGCCAACAGGTACTGCATCAGCAGTGCTTCGTTGCAGGTAGAAGCCACTTCTGCCACGAATATCACATAATCGCTGTATACAACAGGCTGGTTCTTGTTGGAGAGATATGAATGTATCGCATGACCCATCTCGTGCGCCAGCGTGAACATGCAGTCAAGGGTGTCCTTGTGGTTCAGCAGAACATAAGGGTGTACCCTTGCGCCCGCAGAATAAGCGCCGCTTGTTTTGCCCTCGTTCTCGTAAACATCTATCCAGCGGTTCTCAAAGCCCTCGCGCAGTATAGCAAGATATTCTTCGCCCATCGGTGCCAGCGCTTTCAGCACTGTTTCCTTAGCCTCTTCAAATGTCACCTTCATCTCAAAGTCTGAAACGATGGGTGTGTAGAGGTCATAGTAATGCAGTTCGTCAACGCCCAGCAGTTTTTTGCGCAGTGCCACATAGTCATACATATAGTGCATGTTGTCATGTACTGCCTTTATCAGGTTGGTGTATACCTCAGTGGGAACTTCGTTGGCAGACAGCGCCGCCTCAAGCGAAGAGCCGTACTTTCTCGCCTGCGAATAGAAGTTCACCGCCTTTATCTGAGCATTCAGCGTTGCGGCACAGGTGTTCCTGAATGTGCCGTAGCTTTTATACATCGACTCAAAAGCCGATTTTCTCAGCACACGGTCGGTACTCTTCACCAGCGGTATATAACTGCCGTGAGTTACCTGATGCGCTTTGCCGTCCTTGTCAACAGCATCATCGAATTTAAGATCAGCATCAGCAAACATGCCGTAGATATTCTCGGCAGAGTTGCCCATCTCGCCTGTCATGGCAAGGAGTTTTTCCTCAGCTTCCGACAAAACGTGTTCTTTCTTCAGGCGTATGCGGTCGAGGTGATGGCGGTAGAGTTCAAGGTCTTTGTTCGCCTTGTAGAAGCCGTCCAGCGTTTCATCTGGTATCGCGATAAGTTCGGGAGTTTCAAAACTGCCCGCTGAATTTATCGCCACATACACATTCATCAGCTGACCTGTGTAACTCTGGTACTTTGCAACGGCTGTATCCTCATCGGACTTGCGCTGTGCGTAGTTGCCCAGCGCATCGCAGGCAACGGAGATCTCATCGCACATTTTAAGATACTCCAGCAGAGTTTCAGCGCTCTCAGCCAGTCTGCCCTTGAAAGAAGCTATCCTCTCAGGGAACTTTTTCAGATCTTCCAGCGCAGTCTCCCACGCTTCATCAGTGGCAAAAATATCTTCTATCGCCCAAGTATTTTCGCGGGCAACTTCTGACCTTTTTGGTATTCTTTCTTCGCTCATGTCAATTCTCCTTTACGATCTATGATATTTACATTTGAATTTCGCTGTTCCATAATTATCGGCATCGCCGTGCCGCCCACAAAGCCAAGTAAGCACACAAAATAAAGCGCGAGTCAAAGCGTTCGGTCAAGCCCGCCGCCGAAGGGCTTGCGGAGAGTTTGAGGGGCATCGCCCTTCAATTTGGGAAGCAGTCCAAACGCGGGCAATTCCCCAAAAAAGAGCGTGCGCAATTCCCGCGAACAGCACTCCCACGCGATAGCATGCCAAAAGTGCAGGGCATGCGAAAAAAATCCAAACGCACAGATCTTCCGCCCCCGCCAATAATTATGAATTATGAATTATAAATTATGAATTATAAAAGATGCACTACTATTATACCACGCTTTTCGCGAAATAGCAAGCGCTTTTTGTCAATTTAGTTATGCACAACTAACCGCCATGCAAAAGAGAACAGCCCACAGCTGTTCCCTCTTTTTATCCGTACAGAAAAACAAATCACTAAAAGCACGTATCACCTATTTTTTTCGCTTCCCGAACTTCTGCTTTATATCGGGCAGATATTCCAGAAATATAGACAGAGCCAGTCCGCCGACACATCCGGGGTCAGCCAAAAGGGGTATCACCCACAGCCATACCCGCTTTATGCCGAAAGCCACTATCAGCCCCAGCGCACACAGCATACCGCCGTAAAACGGCGCACCCGACGGCAGGCGCTTTTGCTCTTCTTTGGGCAGTTTCCGCATTTTTCTGCCTGCGTATATCAGATAATAGTTCAGCGCTACCATAGCCGCACCAGGCAGGAACAGCAGTGCGCCCGCTATTATCATCTCAACTCTGTATCTTTCCATAATGTTCTCTTATATATCGAAATTCAGCCCGCTGAAATGAGCGGGCTGAATGCTGATATTATACTCTTATATCTCCCTCGAACACAGTGACAGCTTCGCCTGTCATGTAGACTGTGTCCTCAGTGTAGCGGATAGTCAGGTTGCCGCCGCGCAGCATGACAGTGACTTCCTCATTCATCGGGCAGTAGCCGTTCAGCACTGCCGCCACCACTGCCGCACAAGCGCCTGTACCGCATGCGAATGTTTCGCCCGAACCGCGCTCCCATACACGCATTTTCAGCGTGTGGCTGTCTATCACCTTGATGAACTCGGTGTTCACCCTCTCAGGGAATATCGGATCATGCTCAAACTTCGGACCTATCTTCTCTATCTCCATATCGTCGATATTGTTCATAAAGACGATGCAGTGAGGATTGCCCATAGATACGCAGGTAATGCGGTGCTTCTCGCCCGCTATCTCAACTTCCCTGTCAACAACTCTGCCGTTTTCGTCAGCAGGAAGTGTGCATGGTATCCTCTCAGGTTCGAGTATAGCCGCGCCCATGTCAACAGTAGCGCCGTTTACCTCGCCGTAATGCCTGCTGAGTTTTACCTTGATTATGCCCGAAAGGGTTTCGATGGTCATTCTGTCGCGGTCTACCAGACCGTTATCGCGCATGAACTTTGCAACACAGCGTATGCCGTTGCCGCACATCCTGCCCTCCGAACCGTCAAGGTTGAACATTCTCATCCTGCCGTCAGCAACCTTAGAGCGGCATACCAGTATAACGCCGTCACCGCCCACGCCGAAGTGCCTGTCAGACAGGTTCAGCGCAAAGCCCTCAGGGTTATCTATCATGCGGTCAAAGCAGTTGAAGTATACATAGTCGTTGCCGCAGCCGTGCATCTTTGTGAAGTGCAGTGTGGTCTTTTCGCGGCGCATGTTGTTTATATCGACTATCTCTGTGTTGGACTCATTGTACTTGCTTCTTATGGAAGCCGCGATAGCGTTCGCGGTATCTATCGAAGTCAGGCATGGTATGTTCCACTCGACCGTCTTTCTTCTTATCTTAACAGAATCTCTCGTCGGTATGCGTCCCTTGGAAGATGTGGAGATAACGTAGTTTACCTTGCCGCTCTCGATAAGGGTCAGGGTGTTCACATCGCTCTCGTGTATCTTCTTGACAGCTTCCGCCTTGATGCCGTGATCGTGCAGTACCCTCGCAGTACCCTCAGTAGCGTATATCTTAAATCCCAGATCCGAGAACATCTTCGCCGTCTGAGGTATCTCCTTTTTATCGGAGTCGCGCACCGTGATGAACACGCCGCCCTTCTGTTCCAGCTTGTAGCCTGCCGCAGTCAGACCCTTGTACAGCGACTCTTCCAGCGAGCTTGAAACTGCCAGTACTTCGCCTGTTGACTTCATTTCAGGTCCCAGATGGTTGTCAACGCCTATCAGCTTCTCAAAGCTGAACACAGGCACCTTTACCGCAACATAAGGCGAATTCGGGTGCAGACCCACGCCGTAGCCCATATCTCTCAGCTTTTCGCCCAGCATAGCTTTTGTTGCAAGGTCTACCATCGGCACGCCCGTAACTTTTGAGATGTACGGTATAGTTCTTGAAGAACGCGGGTTTACCTCGATGACATAAAGTTCGTCCTCGTAGATAAGGTACTGTATGTTGACAAGACCCTTAGTTTTCAGCGAGAGCGCCAGTCTCTTTGAACAGTCAACTACCTTGTCTATCAGCCTATCGGAAACGTTCCATGCGGGGTAAACAGCTATCGAGTCGCCCGAGTGTATACCTGTTCTCTCGATATGTTCCATGATACCCGGTATGAGTATATCCTCGCCGTCACAGATAGCATCTATCTCCAGTTCGATACCCATCAGATACTTGTCTATAAGTACAGGGTTCTCGATGCCCTGATCGAGGATTATCGCCATGTACTCCTTAATATCTGCTTCATTGAATGCGATTATCATGTTCTGACCGCCCAGCACGTAAGATGGACGCATCAGCACAGGGTAGCCTATCCTGTCCGCAACTTCCAGCGCTTCCTCACAGGTCATTACCGTGAAGCCCTCAGGACGCTTGATGTGCAGTTCTTCCAGCAGTTCATCAAAGCGCTCTCTGTCCTCAGCCGCATCTATCGAATCGGGAGGTGTGCCCAGTATCTTCACGCCGTTCTCGTTGAGATGCTTTGTCAGCTTGATAGCTGTCTGTCCGCCGAAAGCCACAACAACGCCTGCGGGCTTCTCAACGCGGATTATATTCATAACATCTTCATCGGTCAGCGGCTCGAAATACAGCCTATCAGCGGTATCAAAGTCGGTGGAAACAGTTTCGGGGTTGTTGTTGACTATTACAACATCATAGCCGTGTTCTTTCAGCGCCCATACGCAGTGTACCGACGCATAGTCGAACTCGATGCCCTGTCCTATCCTTATAGGGCCCGAACCGAATACGATGACAGTTTCTTTCTTCTGCTTCTGCTCAGCGATGAACTCCTCAGCTTCGTCCTCGTCATCATATGTCGAATAGAAGTAAGGTGTGTTAGCCGCAAACTCAGCCGCGCAGGTATCGACCATCTTAAATACAGCATGTGCGTGTTCTTTAACAGGCTCACCGCTTATGCGCTCAATTACCTTATCGGGGTAGCCCATGCGCTTTGCTTCAATGTAAGTTTCCTTTGAAACATCGCCCTTAGCCAGTTCCCTCTCCATGTCGATGAGCTTTGTCAGCTTGTACAAAAACCACTCATCTATCATAGTTTCAGCGTGAAGTTCATCAACGCTCACGCCGCGCCTGAGTGCTTCGTATACCAGGAATATCCTCTCGTCGCTGGGCTTTTTCAGCTTGTCCTTTATCTCTTCAATGGTGAGGTCTGCCATCTTTGGCGAGATAAGGCAGTCGTGACCTATCTCAGCGCCGCGCACAGCCTTCATTATAGCCTGCTCGAAAGTAGTGCCTATCGCCATGACCTCGCCTGTTGCCTTCATCTGTGTGCCCAGTTCGCGCTTTGCATAAACGAACTTGTCAAAAGGCCACTTGGGGAGCTTTACAACAACATAGTCAAGCGCAGGCTCGAAACATGCGTAAGTCTTGCCTGTTACGGCGTTCTTTATCTCGTCGAGGGTGTAGCCGATAGCTATCTGTGCCGCCACCTTAGCTATGGGGTAGCCCGTAGCCTTTGAAGCCAGTGCCGACGAACGCGAAACTCTGGGGTTTACTTCTATTACAGCATACTCGAAAGTTTCGGGGTTCAGCGCGAACTGACAGTTACAGCCGCCCTCCACTTTCAGTGTGTCGATTATCTTCAGCGCCGCCGAACGAAGCATCTGATACTCCTTATCAGCCAGTGTGACCGCAGGCGCTATAACTATCGAGTCACCTGTGTGAACGCCCACAGGGTCAAAGTTCTCCATCGAGCAGACAGTTATCACGTTGCCCTTAGAGTCACGCATCACCTCGAACTCTATCTCTTTCCAGCCAGCTATGCACTTTTCCACCAAAACCTGTGTGATAGGCGAAAGGTACAGACCGTTTCTGGTTATCTCGATAAGTTCCTCTTCATTGTTTACGATGCCGCCGCCGGTTCCGCCGAGAGTGAATGCGGGGCGGATTATCAGCGGATAGCCGATTCCCTCTTCGTTTGCGAAAGCCACAGCGTCCTCAACAGTATTTACGACCTTAGAGGGTATGCAGGGCTGACCGATGGACTCCATAGTGTCCTTGAACATCTGTCTGTCCTCAGCCTTGTCGATGGTCTCGGGGTTAGCGCCCAGCAGTTTTACATTGTACTTTTCAAGGAAGCCCTCTTTAGCCAGCTGCATCGAAAGGGTAAGACCTGTCTGACCGCCCAGTGTTGACAGCAGACTGTCGGGGCGCTCTTTGATTATGACCCTCTTGACCGTTTCAAGTGTCAGCGGTTCAATGTATATCTTATCCGCCATCGCATTGTCTGTCATTATGGTGGCGGGGTTTGAGTTTATCAGTATTACCTCAAGACCCTGCTGTTTCAGGGCGCGGCAAGCCTGAGTGCCAGCATAGTCGAACTCGGCAGCCTGACCTATCACGATAGGGCCCGAACCGATGACCAATACGCGGCGTATATCATTATTTAAAGGCATATCTTATCTGTCCTTTCTAAACATTTTTATTCTCGTCCATCAGCTCAACAAAACGGTCGAACAGGAAGCCTGTATCGAGAGGACCGCCGCAAGCCTCAGGGTGGAACTGCACCGAGAAAGCGGGTTCGTCGGTATAGCATACACCCTCGCAAGTGCCGTCATTTGCATTCACGAAGCTGACCTCAGCACCGTCGGGCAGCGAGTCGTTGATGACTGCATAGCCGTGATTTTGCGAAGTGATATAAACTCTGCCCGTAGCTATCTCCTTGCAGGGCTGGTTAGCGCCGCGATGACCGTATTTCAGCTTCTCGGTCTTTGCACCGTGCGCCAGTGCAAGCAGCTGATGACCCAGACAGATGCCGAATGTTGGAAGTTTAAGTTCTGCTATCTTTTTCAGTTCTTCGATTATCTCTGTGTTCTCGGCGGGGTCTCCCGGTCCGTTTGAAAGCATTATGCCGTCGGGAGCGATCTCCTTTACGCGCTCTGCTTTTGTGTATGCGGGTACAACAGTGACCTCACACCCTCTGTTTACAAGACAGCGGCAGATGTTAGCCTTAGCGCCGAAATCATACAGCACTACTCTGCGCTTTACCTCACCCTCAGGCGAGAAAACTTCTTCCTTATCGCAGGTGGTGTTCTTCACCGCATCAACTATTGTATAGCCCTTTATCTCTTCGGGTACAGTACCGTCATAAGATGTAGCTATCTTGCCGTTCATAACGCCGTGTTCTCTCACTATCCTGGTGAGATGGCGGGTGTCGATGTCGTAAAGACCGACTATGCCGTTTTTACGCAAAAAAATGTCAAGATCACCCTCGCAGCGGAAGTTGCTGGGTTCTTGACACCATTGTTTAACGATATATCCTTTTACATGGGGGCAGTCCGACTCAAAATCAGAGGGGATCACGCCGTAGTTGCCGATCAGCGGAAAAGTCTGGACAACGATCTGTCCGTAATAACTGGGGTCGGTAAGTGTTTCAAGATAGCCTGTCATCGCAGTGGTGAAAACTATCTCGCCGACAGCCTCGCCCTCAGCGCCGAACGACTTGCCCTCAAATACAGTGCCGTTTTCAAGAATAAGGTATGCCTTATGCACATCAAGTCCTCCTTTATACATTCTTCCCCATATTATAACACAAGCCCGCCCGTTTGTAAAGGGGAGGGCTGTACAAAATCGCCCTGATTTTCAGCTGAGATTTTGGAGAGCAAAATAGTACTTGACAAGTTTTTATCATTGTGTTATCATATATTTAGTAAAATTTTTATCCCAATTATCAGCAATATACATCACAAACGGGAGCTTGATTTTTATTCCCGATTTTGATGTGTATTGCTGATGATACACAACCAAATTGGGATATTTTTTATTCCCGATCATGTCGCGTATCGCTTTCCCTTCAGACGGGAAAGGTGATCTGAAAACATCTGTCTGCAATATCAGCGATACACATCAAGCTCGGGAGAAATTTGATAAGAAGTTAGGAGACAAAAGAAATGCTTAAAAGAAAACTGACAGCGCTTTCACTTGCTTTGACAGCTGTTCTGTCACTGAACACACTGACAGCATCAGCGCTGGATACTTACCGACCCGATGTTTCAAAACCCGATAAGATCACAGATGTCAGGGTAAACAAGCCGTACCTTAACTTTGCCGTTACCGCAGGTGAGGGTGTTGACCTGAGCAATATGACATTCTCGCTGAAAAACTCCGGCGGCGTGACAGTTGCAACTTTCAAAAGCAAAAACGGCGACCTGAATGTGAAAGATCCCCACGCATTTGATTTTTCGGACTACCACAGCGTTGAAGATGTAAAGTGGTTCCCGAACGAATACAGCAAATTCGACGATGTATACGACCTCTTCACGCCCGACCCCGTGAAAGGTACCGCACCGAGCGGCTACATGTACAATGCAGCAGGCGGCGGCGTTATCAACGGCGATAAATACTATCTGCAATTCAAGGACGATTACTATTATTACTATACTGACAAGAAAAAGTTCAACATAGTCGATAAGATCACTGTTCCCGCAAATACGATGCTTGTGGACACCGATGCAAAATATGCCACAAACAATGACAAGAACACATATTTCTGGCTTGAACCGATCTCTTCGCCTGATCTGGTGAGTGACCATCCCGAGTCTCTGCCGCTTAAAATGTGCAACGTTCCCGGCAAAAAGATCAAGTTCCGCGCACAGCCCGGCAGATACCATGTACGTGTAAACGGCGGAAGAGCGGGCGGATACACATGTAGGGCATACGACCACGAGACCTCATATGTAAAAGTAAAGATACCATTCAATACGGCTTTTCCGGGTCTGTGCAACAGCGACCTGACTATTGACGAAGAAGCGTTCGGCAAGATCTACCATTACGATCTGCGCGGCGACCAGTCAAGAAATACTTTCTCAGCACTGTATTACAGCGGTGCGGTCATCTCAGCGCCCATTCCCGATGCCAACGGCGACGTGCAGTTCTGGGTGAGTGAAGATGGTCTTGCCGCTTTTATGGAGTATACCTACACATTCCGCGACGACGACTCTGTGGGCGGCGGCGGCGGTTCTGTCCTGGAAGCAAAGCTGCCGACTTCTGTTGAGAAGCTGAACAATGTATTCCAGTTCCCGCAGGCGGGCTACTGCATATACAACATAAAGCCCGACAGCTACAAGCTGGTGCTGGACGACCCTGCGATGGCGCGTGATTATGAGATCGTCAAGAGCACCATAAAAGTCACCAACACTAAGGAGATGCAGAAGGCAGTTTTCAAAGTCAACAAAAAGCCCCTGCTTCTGGGCGACTGCAACCGCGACGGCAAGATAAATATGGCTGATGTAGTACTGGTGGCGGCACAGCTGAGAAATATGAGGAAACTGGACGGCAGAGGTCCTGTTACGGCTGATGTTGACTGCAACGGCAAGATAACCGTAAGCGATGTAACACGATTAGCCGCTTATGTAAGAGGTCTGAGAAATCTTCCGAAAAGATATGTATAACATTTCTTCCCCCGCAAGGCGCGATGCCCTGCGGGGTTTCTGCATGCATTTCTTTTTATGACTATCCCTTTAGCACACCAACTAAAAATGCGGTGAACAAAAGGATAATTGAGCGCCATACGCCAAGAACCCTAAGTTCTGTATAGCCGCTG
>NZ_CACWPP010000038.1 GCF_902762735.1 uncultured Ruminococcus sp. | reverse complement strand
AGCAGGTGAGCAGAAAGAGCCGAAATCCATGTCTGTTGAGGACGCTTATCTCGTTCTGGAAGCCGCAAGCAGCGTTGTTTTCATACCCGGCTACGGAATGGCTGTCGCTCAGGCACAGCACGCAGTCAAGGAACTCTGTGACAAGCTGGAAGCCAACGGCGCGGAAGTCAGCTTCGCTATCCACCCCGTTGCAGGACGTATGCCCGGTCACATGAACGTGCTTCTCGCAGAAGCGAACGTCCCCTACGAACAGCTGAAAACCGCTGACGAGATGAACCCGCAGATGGCAAACACCGATGTTGCCATCGTCATCGGCGCAAACGATGTCGTTAACCCGTCAGCAATAAACGACGAGTCCAGCCCGCTCTACGGAATGCCCATAATCAACGCATTTGAAGCCCGCACAGTATTCGTGCTGAAGCGCGGCAAGGGCACAGGCTTCTCAGGTGTCGAGAACCCGCTGTTCACCAACGACAACACCGTGATGATCTACGGCGATGCCAAGCAGACAGTCGCTCAGCTGGTAAGTGAGTTTGAGGATTAAGATTTTTTCGGGGATCGGATAGACCCCGATCTTACAGGGAGGTCAGGGCATGACAGGCTGTATCTTGCCTGAGATAGTCATTAAAAATGCCGCTGTTGACGGCAGGACAGTCAACATAGAGATAGCAGGCGGGCTTATCACGGGCGTTGGCGGTTCGGCTGAAAGGGGCAGCGTATGCACCATTGACGCGAACGGTCTGACTGTGACGGCGGGAAAAACTTTTGTGTGCCGCGCAGGTACTTTTCCCGATGATGAAGAACTGCTGTTTTCGGGCTATTCTACGCTTATATGCGAGCATGATGCCGCTTCTCCGCCCGCTTCTTCGCTGATAAAAAGCGCGATGAGAACACTGCTGAATTTCGCGGTCGTCTCAGACTGCAAGCGCAGAGATACGCTGTCCGATGACGGCACGCTGACTCCCTGCGGCGCTGAGGGGCTTGCAGGATATACAGGTGCGCTGGAGAAAGGCATGATAGCTGATATTTTTTTCTGGGACAGTCACTGCCGCGCCGTAAAGATGATAAAGGGCGGCAGACTGATCTTCGACCGCACCGTAAGCCCCCGCAGAGACATCATCTACGCTATGGCAGAGCCTGAACGCTCGGTGTTTTTCACCACAAGCACTGCGGCTTCGGGCTATGTAGGGCAAAAAATGCGCGGCGAACGCAGGGTCATCGCTGTTGAGTGACTTGCCCGCAGGCAGGTGTAAAATAAAACATGTTCTGCTCAAAGCAGTCTGTGCATTATTGCGCAGGCTGCTTTTTTCTGCGGCTGAACGGCAATACGCTTTTATCCCAATTTGGTTAATAAGAAAAAAGCCATTCTGTATCATCAGCAATACACTTCAAAATTGGGAGTTATTTATAATAGTATACATAATGCCGCGACAGACTGTTTTTCTGCTGACTAAAAAAATCTGAAAAAAAGTGAAACTATTTTTTTGCTTTACAGGTCTATTATTATGAAAGGGGCAGGAAAGTCCCCTGCGGAAGGAGGTGTGAGGCTTTGAGCAAAAAAGATGTGACATCGCAGTTTCAGAAGATCTATGATGACACTTATGACTACATATACCGCTATATCATGTCCAAAGCGGACACGCGCGAGAATGCAGAGGATATGATACAGAACGTCTATCTCACATTTTACAGAAAAATGCTGAGCGGCGCGACGGTGCTCAACCCAAAGCACTATCTTTTGAGGATCGCAAAAAACGATCTGGCAGATCATTACGGTTCAGATGCGGCGAGAAGAAACAAGATAACCGTTGAGAATATCGACGATCACTATGATATTCCCGATGATGATGCGCTGACCGCTCTTGAACAGACTGAATGCACCACTTACGGTGAGGTGATGGAAGAACTGAAGAAGGCAGACATTACAGCATTCAACATTTTTATGCTCCATTTCGGGCGCGGCATGACGCTGAAGGAGACAGCGTCAGCGCTGGGTATGGAAGAGTCATCGGTCAAGACCAAGATGTACAGAATGCTTAAAAAGCTGAAAAAAACGGTAAAGGAGGACGAGAGCCATGCGTTATTCCGACGTAGCAAAAAAATATTATAAAGATACCAAGAACAGAATATTCGAGAACGTTCTTGCGGCGGAAGGATACAGCGGCGAACGTTCGGAAAATAAAACAAACGGAGAAAAAAAGAACAAGGAGAAGATAATTATGACTAACAGCACAGCAAGGATAAGAAAGAGCAGAAATGTAATAGCGGCGGCATGTGCGCTGGTGATGCTGGGCGGCAGTGCGTTTGCGATGAATAAGCTGAAAACCGCTGATGATCGTGCGGCATCGTCAAGACCCGACAAGGTAAAGTCAACCGTTGTTACATCATCTGATGAAGATATATCTTCTGAGGTATCGGAAGAAGATGATAACTATACGATCTATGACAGTGACAACAGCGAAGAAGAGAAGAGTGCGGAGAAGAACAGCGACAGCGGCAGGTCTGATACAAATGAGAAGTCAGGCAAAAAAGAAGTAAAGGAGAATGCTTCTTCTGCCGCTGAAAAGAATGATGACAGCAGACAGACAGTTGACAGCAGACAGACAGTTGACAGCACTGCCGTAACAACAGCTGTAAATGAAAGCTCACAGCCCGAGACAAGCAGTAATGCATCTGCTGACAGTCAGCAGGCAGACAGCACCGCAGATATTGACTACTCATTGGACGAGGACAGCTATGTTGATGAGGCTGTTATGTGGGATCTGAATATTTTTAATTTCATCGGCGAGGGAACTGTGACCTCTAAGGAAATATACGGCAGGACAGCTAACGAAGATTACAAGCCTCTGAACGAGTACACCGAAGATGAGATAGGCAATGTCAGAAGACTGTATTTCAGATGTGCTGTAAGACTTGACGGGAAATGCATCAAGGGTGAAGAGCTTATGCCGTACTTATCGCAGACTCCCGATCACGATGCCGCGAGCGGCGATATGATGGTGGATATACCGATAGCAAGGACTTATGGCGGCGATGATATATTTGCAGGCAATTACGCTGTCTCGCTGGACGAGGTAAATGATATAGACCTTTACAATGTGGGCGAGAAATTACTGCTGGAGTTCTATGTAAGAGAGCTTGACGACGGCTGGATGATCGACGGTAATGATACATACAGATATGACCCTGCTGATAAAGTGTATCATCAGAGCGCCTTCTATATACCTACTATGAAAGAGGGCAGTGAATCCAAAGACAGCATGACTGACTATATCACCAACACACTTAAAGGCGGCACGCCCGAAGCGGCTGAACAGTGGGTCAGCCATCTGGGCGAAAGCTATACGATAAAATATATACCCAGCAAGCGTTTCGCATCGGGTGAAGTTGTTAACGTTGACTATTCATTTACCGAAAACTGCTATGTGATCTGCGTGGCAGAATGATCTGCTGCGAAGATACTGACTATATCATCAGACATATGATCTGACCGCACCGCCTTCTCCGAAATGTCGGAGGGGGCGGTCTTTTTGCAGGCAGAAAAAAAGCTGTGCCGCGCAGAACGCTTCACAGCCTTTATCACATATATCGGGGTGCGGCACGCCTCACGGTATAACTTTCAGCGTATCTATCATAGAAAACAGCTGATGCTTTGACCAGCCCACCACAGCCTTGCGTATGACAGCGGGTATCTCCTGTTTGCAGGCAACGCCCTTTATGAACCTTATCAGCGAGTAGCCCTTGATGATGCGGTTTATCTCCTTGATGTCGGCAGGTGATGAAGTGCCGAAATAGTCTTTGATGATGGTATCCCACAGCAGGGCATACTGTTTGCCTGTTATTTCGTTTTCATTGACTTTCCAGCTCGCCTTAGCCGCCGAAACATATACCAGGTACATCGAAGCGAGGTCGATGATGGGGTGTCCCAGACCCGCATCATCAATGTCGATGAGCAGTATGCTGCCATTCTGATACATGAGGTTGCCGGGATGGAAGTCGTGGTGGATAAAAGTGTTCCTGAAAGGTATCTGCCCCACAAGGCTGTATACCTTTTTTGCCTGAGAACTGTTGTATATCCCCATCTCAGCCGTTACCCTTACCTCATCTCTTATCAGCCGCCTTGCATCAGGCAAAGCACCCTCGTCAAACTCGGTGCTGTGCAGGCTTTTCAGCGTATCGGCTATCAGATGACCGAATTCTTCGGTCTTATCGGGAGAAGAAGCTATGACATCGTTCATGCTCTCGGCATTTATCATCTCGTATACAACAACGTAGTTCTCACCGACTTTCACCATGTCAAAAGCTATCATTGTCGGTACGCCCTGCACGAAAGCGCTTCGCGTGGTCTCGCGGCTCTTGTTTATCCTTTCGGGACTGTAACGCTTGCTGTCATAAACTTTTACGATAGTCTCGTCGTCAAGCCTGTACACCGCACCGTTGCCGCCTTTCCCCAGCATTTTACAGCCTTCTGTGGATATTTCGCGCAATGGCTTTGGGGTTTTGTTATCAGTCATAGTCTTACCTCCTTTATTTACTATGTGATTATCCCCCTGACACACCACATTTTTGCAAGCAAACAGGGCAGATGTGGCAGATCGGCGTGCCACATAGCCTCTCCCCTACGTAAGGGTTGAGGGTCGTGCTTATCCTCCGGTTGTGACGTCACAACTGCGCCCTTCCCTACGTAAGGGCAGAGGATTGAGGGGTTTGGTCGCCCCTTGCCAAAAACGCTGAATTACGGCTGTCAGATATTGGTGTGCTAAATGGATAACCATATAATATTATATCATAGTTTTTTAAAAAAATCTATAAGTATTCTGCACTTTGCAGAGCGGTCTGCCGACAAAATTCAGCGCCTGCGATTGTTGGATATGCACAAACAACGTTTAAGAAACAACTGAAACTGTGTGTATTATACCGCAGAGCCCCCTCCGCGATGGGAATGCATGCCGTCAGCAGATGCTTGCTTTTTTTGTGCGATTATGTTACAATACAAATGGCTGTCTTTGGTCAGCTTTTATGCGGAGCGTTCTTTCAGCCGCTCTTTTGGCTGAACGTCACGGCGCTGACGTAAGACAGCCGCAAAACTTTACGTGAGGTCGCACAATGAAGCATATTACGATAATAGAGGACGATACAGGGCTAAACAACGGCATAGTGCTTGCATTAAAGCGTGAGGGCTACGCTTTCCGCCAGCTTTACAGGCTGGGCGAATTCAATGAGGCTGAGCAGACAGATCTTATCATACTTGACATAAATCTGCCTGACGGCAGCGGCTTTGACCTTCTGCGTGAGATACGCCGTACATCTGATACGCCCGTGATAATACTGACAGCGAATGACCTTGAGACCGACGAGGTGACAGGTCTGGAACTTGGGGCAGATGACTATATCACAAAGCCGTTCAGCCTGATGGTGCTGAGGGCGAGGATAGACAAGGTGCTGAGGAAAGACCGCCGCCGCGAGGCAGGGGTGTATTCATCGGGCGGTTACAGATTTGACTTTGAGCGCATGGAGTTTTCGGTGAACGAAACGGCTGTGGAGCTTAGCAAGACCGAGCAGAAACTGCTGAAGATACTCGTGCAGAACAAAGAACGGACGCTCACAAGAGAAATGCTGGTGGACAGGATATGGACAGACGGCGCAGAGTATGTGGACGAGAACGCGCTGTCCGTCACTGTGGGCAGACTGCGCAGAAAGCTGGGTGCGGCAGATGTGATACAGACAGTATACGGTATAGGCTATGTGTGGAGGGAAAAGTGATGTTCGGAGACAGGAAACTGGTCGAACGGCTGGATAAGATGCTGGAGGACGGCATCAACGGTACTTTTTCGGAGTCGGATTACGATGAAACAAAGCTGTCAAAGCTGGAATGCAAGTGGCTGAGGTATCTCACAGCATCAAAGATGTCGCTGCAGAGGACGGAGCGTGAGCAGGAAAAGCTCAGGGAACTGCTGTCTGATATTTCTCACCAGACCAGAACGCCGCTTGCGAATATACTGCTGTATACCCAGCTTTTGCAGGAGCAGGTATCGGACGAAGAGAGCATCAGGCTGGCAGACGAGATACGCACACAGGCAGATAAGCTGGATTTCCTGATACAGGCGCTGGTCAAGACATCACGGCTCGAAACGGGCACTTTTCGGCTTGTCCCCCGCGAACATGATATTGACAGTGTCATACGTTCTGCCATAGAGCAGACCATGCCCGAAGCGGAGAAGAAGCAGATAGGTATAGATCATATCCCCGAGAGCCATACGGCAAGGTATGACAGCAAATGGACGCAGGAGGCGCTTTTCAATATACTGGATAACGCTGTGAAGTATTCTCCGCCGCAAAGCAGGATAACGGTAAGTTTGCAGGCGTTCGAGATGTTCGCGTGCATATCCGTGAAGGACTGCGGTATAGGTATCGCAGAAGAGGATCTGCCGCGCATTTTCGGTCGTTTCTGCCGCGGCAGGAATGTGTGCGAGCAGAAAGGTGTCGGTATAGGGCTGTATCTGAGCAGGCAGATAATCGAGGGACAGGGCGGCTATATAACTGCGGCATCAGCTGAGGGCGGCGGTTCTGAGTTCAGGGTGTTCCTGCCGAAATGAAATCTGTCAGAACTGTTAGATTTCTGACAGGCTCTCGAAAGGATCGTCTGATATGATAAATGCAGTGAAAGAAATTCACTGCATTTTTTTTGAGGTGATATTATGGAAGTACTTAAAACAGAAGCATTAACTAAGGTATACGGCAGCGGGCAGTGCAGTGTGACAGCGCTGGAAGATGCCTCTCTGAGCGTTGAACAGGGTGAATTTGCGGCGATAGTCGGCACATCGGGAAGCGGCAAATCGACACTTCTGCACATGCTGGGCGGGCTTGACAGACCCACATCGGGCAAGGTCTTTGTTGAAGGCAAAGACATCTTCTCGCTGAAAGATGAGGCGCTGACCATATTCAGGCGCAGGAAGATAGGCTTCGTGTTCCAGTCATTCAACCTTGTGCCTGCACTTAATGTGTATGAGAATATAGTCTTTCCCATACAGCTTGACGGCAGTGATGCAGATGAGGGATTTGTGCGCGAAGTCATGGAAACGCTGGGTATTGACGGTCTGCGCGAACGCCTGCCCAACCAGCTTTCGGGCGGTCAGCAGCAGAGAGTCGCCATCGCGCGGGCGCTGGCGGCAAAGCCTGCGATAATACTGGCAGACGAACCCACAGGCAACCTTGACAGCAAGACCTCGCAGGACGTACTCAGCCTGCTTAAAGTGACAGGTCAGAAGTTCAGCCGCACCATCGTTATGATAACCCATAACGAAGCCATCGCACAGATGGCAGACAGGATAATACGCATAGAGGACGGTCATATCGTCAAGGGGGGCACAGCAAATGACTAAGGTAAACAACCGTAAGGTCATACGCCGCCTTGCACTGCGCGAGATGAAGTCTGATGTGAAAATGGCAGTCGTGGTCATACTTTCCATCATACTCACCTGCATACTGTTCACCGCGCTCACCGCAGTGGGCGGAAGCCTGATAAACGGCATACAGCAGGAGACTATGCGGCAGGTGGGCGGCAACAGGATGGCAGGGCTGAAATACGTACTGCCGGAGGACTATGAGAAAGTCGTGCATGACAGCGCTGCGCGTGATGTGGTGTACCGCATAATCATCGGCAAATGCGTCAACGAAGAGATGAAAAATATCTATGCCGAATTTTGCTGTGCAGGCGATGAGGCTTCTGCGGAAGCGATATTCTCATTACCGACAGAGGGCAGACTGCCCGAAAGCATTGATGAAGTGGCACTCAGCACCATAGCGCTTGATGAACTGCATCTCCCGCACGAGATAGGCACTGCCGTCCCCCTTGAGATAGATATTGACGGCGAGCGCATCGAGCAGACTTTCACGCTTTGCGGCATCTGGGAGGGCGACAGTGTGTCAACTGCACAGGAATGCTGGCTCTCGCGGGCATTCGCAGACAAATATGCACCCACCCCCACCGAGAGTTTCTACACACAGAAGAATATGAGATATGCAGGCTACTGGTCGGTGGACTATAATTACGCCAACAGCTGGAATATAGAGGGCAAAACAGAAGCGCTCCTGCAAAGACTTTACGGCGGCAGTGAACATAAGCCGTATTTCGGCATAAACTGGGCGTATACCACAGGCACGGTGGACAGCGGTGCAGTCGCAGGCGGCGCAGTGCTGATACTGGTGATATTTGCGGCGGGATACCTTATAATATACAATATATTCCATATAAATATATCAGCGAAGATACGCAGTTACGGCATGCTAAAGACCATCGGCACGACCGCGAAGCAGATAAGGTATATGATAAGGGTGCGTGCGGCGCTGTATTCGGCGATTGGCATACCGCTGGGGCTTGTGATAGGCATGCTGATAAGCAGGCTTATAATGAGTGCTGTCGTGGCAACGCTGAATATACGCACGGCGAACAGCTTTAACGTCAGCCCTGAGCTGACGCTTATGATATGCCTCATCTCGGCTCTGTTCACATTCGCAACGGTCATGATAAGCTGTAAAAAGCCCGGCAGGATAGCAGGAGGCGTATCGCCCATAGAAGCCCTGCGCTATAACGAGACTGTGCTGAAAAAAGACAGGAAAGACAAGAAAACAGGCAAAATAACCCCGCTGGCAGTTGCACGCAGCAATATGACGCGCACAAGGAAAAAGACGTTCATAGTCGTGCTTTCGCTGACACTCAGCATAGTGCTGGTAAATACGCTGTACACGGTGCTCAACGGCTTCGATACCGATAAGTATATCAGCCATTCCATAGTCGGCGATATTAACATACGTCATACGGACAATACAGATCAGTATGAAGAGCAGACAAAAGGCATCACGCCTGATATGATAGAAGGTATCAGGCAGGCATCGGGTGAAGATGTACACCCCGTATACTACGACTTCGGCAGTGTCAATGCCTCAGGTGAAGCGCCCGCGCGGCTGAAAAAGCTGAGCGAAAAGTACGGCAGTCACGAACAGGTCAGAGAAGCACTTTCAATGGCGGCAGAAGGCAGGTATATGGCAGAGATATACGGCATAGATGAAACAGCGGCAGGATACTGTGTCCCGCTGGAAGGCAGTATAGACACACAAAAGCTGAAAAGCGGCAGATATGCGGCGGTATACACCTACCTGTTCGGCGCGGAAGGTGACAGCGATGTTCAGATATACCATGTGGGAGATACCATCAGCATAGAGTGCGGTGAAAACGATGTGCGCGAGTACGAAGTTATGGCTGTCTGCGAGATACCCTACCCGTTGTCCACAAAGCTCTATAACATCTTTTCGACGCAGGTGATGGTGTACACCGATGAATACCTGTCACTCAGCGCCGAACCGGGTGCGGTATGCGTGATGATAAACACAGATGATGACAGCGGCAGTGTAAGGGAAAAGTGCAGGGCTTACTGCGATGAGGGCGGTTCTCCGCTGGTATATGCAGACAAGCAGAAATATCTTGATGAGTTTGACGATTTCATCGGCATGGTAAAACTGGTGGGCGGCATACTTTCGGGCATACTTGCGCTGATAGGCATATTAAATTTCGTCAATGCCGTTGTGACGGGCATACTGTCCCGCAAGCGTGAGCTTGCCATGATGAATGCGGTGGGCATGACGGGAGAACAGCTGAAAAAGATGCTCATGTGGGAAGGCACGCATTATGCAGTGCTGACAGCGATATGCTCTGCGGTTATCGGTACATTCATCAGCTGCTTTGCGGTAAGGGCGGTAACGGGCGATATGTTTTTCTACACCTACCATTTCACGCTTGTGCCGATACTTGTATGTACAGTTATACTGCTGATCTTTTCAGCGTTCATACCGTTTGCGGCGTATAAGCTGATATGCCGCGAAAGCGTGGTCGAAAGGCTCAGGGAGAACTGACAGCCGTTAAAAAAATATGACTATCCCTTTAGCACACCAACTAAAAGCGTTTTATATCTTTCCCCCGCCTGCGGCGGGGGAAAGATATACGCCAAGAACCCTAAGTTCTGTATAGCCGCTGTTTTTGTGGTGTGTCAGCGGGATAACCGCAATAAAAAATACAGAAAGCCCGTATTTGCCGAAAATACGGGCTTTTTTGCGCATTTGCGCCACAGCTTTTCGGCAAAAAAGCGGCTGAATGTTCTGCTGTACAAAAAAAGTTACCACAAATCCCGTGCAGTGTGCTATAATATAAAAAAGTTTATCAGGATAAACAGTTTTTCGGCAGACAGAAGTGAGCATCACGGCAGTGTCCGCCGTATCACATAAACCATGTAAAGCAGGGAGGCTGAGCATATGAAAGGAAAAAATATAAAAAGCGGGAAGGATCTTGCGGTGTTCGTAATATCGCTGATACTGGCACTGCTGGGCTATGCGGCGGTGCTTGCGCAGTCATCTGGAGAGTGTGCTTATCACGGCTGCGGCAGCAGGGCACAGAGCGGCAGTCATTACTGTGCATTTCACGATATGCAGGTCAAGAGCGATAAAAAGATACGTGAGCAGGAAAGCGTCAGCAGTAAAGCGGTCACAGTCAGGACGGAAAAAGTCCCCGCAGAAAAAGTCCCCGCCGTACATACCGAACAGCCGAAAAGCCGTCGCGCAGACAGTGAGAGCGACAAATTTGGCGCAGGCAGATACTATCACCCCGATGACTTCTACTATGACCACTATGACGATTTTTACGACTATGAAGATGCTGAGGACTATTGGTATGAACACCATGATGACTGATACGAAAGGGGAGTGCGGATATGTTCGGTAAAAAAACAGAGCGCCGCCGTGATGCGGCAGATGTATCATTCAGCGAGATATTGATGCTGATGATGCGTACAGCAGGCATTTTGTTCATCGCGGGTGTGTTTTACGAGCTTTGACAGGGCTTCTTAGTAAGGCTGTGTGTGCAGTATATGCCGCACAGCTTTTTTTATTACGACTATCCCTTTAGCACACCACTGCAAATTACCTTTATCAATGAGGAAAAACTGCAATACACAACCAAATTGGGATTTTTTTATTACAGTCCTCCCGCCGCCCTCGCTGTGTGACATGGGGCGTTATCTGTTCGGCAGAAAGTGCGTAAAGTTGACAAATATGAAAAATAAATGTATAATGATATACAATGTGCAAAACAGTTCTCCCGATATTGATGTCGCAGGAAAGCTGTTTTCATATGGGGTAAACGGAAAAATGCACTGGATAACAGAAAGCGGTGTCGTATAAATGATAGATATGATCTTAAAAATGACCGCCATTACAGGGCTGATGTGCGGCATAAATGTTCTGTTGTGGAGCTTTGCGGGTCGGCGTGAGCTTAAAAAGGGCGAAAAACTGCTGATAGGTGTAGTTTTCGGTCTGCTGGCTGTGCTTTCTACGCACTTCGGCGTTGACTATGATAAAATGATGCTGAACGTCAGGGATATAGCCCCTCTCTCGGCAGGGCTGTTTTTCGGACCTGCCGCAGGCATAACGGCGGGGCTTATCGGCGGTATAGAAAGGTATATAGTGGGCAGTTATTTTGATGTGGGCGCGTATACGACGATAGCATGTTCGGTGTCCACCTGCCTTGCGGGGTTCATCGCGGCGGCATTCAGCCACTTTACGTTCAAGGGGAAAGAACCTTCACCGTTTTTCGCGCTGTTTATAGGCTGTGTCACTGAGGTGTTCCACATGTTCGCGGTGTTCCTTACCCACCGCGATGACATCACCAACGCATTCAATGTGGTGAAGATATGCGCTGTGCCGATGATAATTTTCACGGGGATCGGCATGTTCACTTCCGCGCTGATAATATCTGCAAGGACGGGCGGGCTGAAAGCATATATATATGCGCCAAAGTCGCAGAGACATATAGCATCGAGATTTCTGACAAGGGTGTTCGCGGCGATAATGGTGCTGACATGCACGGTGTTCATATTCTTTTATTCGATACAGACCCGTCAGGCTGTGCAGACGGCTGAGAGCGAGCTCAGGCTGGGCGTGGAGGAAATGGTGCGCGACCTGGAACAGATAAGCATACAGCGCAGCAGCGCGGCTGAACTTTCGGGTAGACATGCGCTTACGCTGTGCCGTGCGGCAGTGCGTGAGATAAACGATGCGGGCGGCATATCAGCGGTGACAGACAGCCGCCTTGAGGAGCTGAAGGCGCTGTTCGATGTGCGTGAGATAAGCGCAGTGGGCAGTGACGGCATAGTTGCGGCTTCCACAGAACCTGCGTATAAAGGCTATGACATGTATTCGCAGGAGGAGACTGCCGAATTCATGGTGCTGGCAGAAACTGACAGGGAAGAGTATCTGCAAACATACAGAGAACCTGTCACCGAAAATGAGGGCAGTGTGCTTTACTGCGGCGTAAAGGCTAAAGGCGGATTTGTGGAACTGGGGATAGATAAGAGCAGTCTCAGCGAATATGAACAGCTCTCGCGCTCGGTGTCGGAACTTGCCGACCGTCATATAGGTGACAGCGGTATAATATACATAACCGATAAAAACGGAAAGATACTTTCAAAGAACAACTATGGCAGGAATATGGCAGAGTTTGGCTGTGACAGGGCTGACGGCACGTTTTTCTATTCGGATATAACAGGTGTCAGCAGCTACTGCCTTATGCAGAAAACGGCTGACCATGCCGTGATAGCGGCGATACCCGAAAAAGCGCTGTTCCTGAGCCGCGATATTTCGGCTTACGAGACTGCGTTTGCGGATATACTTATTTTTACACTTATATTCCTGCTGATATATATACTTGTGCAGAATATAATCGTGAACGACCTGAACAAGGTGAACGTTTCGCTTAACAGGATAACGGGCGGCGACCTTAACGAGGAGGTAAAGGTCAGCGACTCGCTGGAGTTTGCTTCGCTGTCGCACGATATAAATGTAACTGTCGATACTCTTAAACGCTATATCAGCGAAGCCGAGAACAGGATAAACAAGGAGCTTGAATTTGCAAGGAGCATACAGACTTCCACACTGCCCAACAATTTTGATTTCCCCAGCCGCGATGAATTTGCTGTACATGCATGCATGTACACCGCCAAAGAGGTAGGCGGCGATTTCTACGATCTCTTCTTTGTGGATAAGAACAAGCTGGCGCTGGTCATAGCAGACGTTTCGGGCAAGGGCATACCTGCGGCGCTGTTTATGATGCGCAGTAAGGCGACGATAAAGGGCTTTGCAGAATCGGGTCTCGAACCTGCCGAGATATTCACACGCGCGAATGCGATGCTGTGTGAGGGCAACGATACCGAGATGTTCGTTACTGCGTGGATAGGCATAATAGACCTTGAAACAGGTGTGATGCAGTGTGCGAACGCGGGTCACGAATATCCCGCGATAAAGCGGTGCGGCGGCAGTTATGAGCTGTTGAAGGACAAGCACTGTTTCGTGCTTGGCGGTCAAAGCAAAATCAAGTACAAGCAGTATGAGCTTGTGATGCAGGCGGGTGACAAGCTGTTTGTCTACACCGATGGTGTGGCGGAGGCGAATGATGTCTCACAGCAGCTGCTCGGCACAGAGCGTATGATCTCAGCACTGAACGCAAATGCAGATGCATCGCCCGAACAGACGCTTGCATATATGAAGCAGTATATCGACGATTTCTGCGGCGAGGCTGAGCAGTTTGACGATATTACCATGCTGGATTTCCATTATATCAAAAACACAGATGCACCTCACCCGTAACGGGCATGTCCCGCAGACCGCGCAAGATCGCAGTCTGCGGGCTTTTTTTTGCGCCTGTCGCTGAGTTTAGCTGTATCGAATAGTCACAAATCAACAAAAAGACTGGGTTTGACATAACTAACTTCGTTTATATTTTTTTACTGCCGCTATTGACTTGAAATGCTATCGGTGATATAATGAACATATGAACAGTGGTTCAAATGTATATCTCGAAATTGCAGACTTTTGTTGCGAAATTGCCAACAATGGTTGGTTGAAATGTGAACAGCTGCACGGTATAATTAGTATATGAGGTTATCACGCTGACACACCACAAAAACAGCGGCTATACAGAACTTAAGGTTCTTGGCGTATATCTTTCCCCAGCCGAAGGCAGGGGAACAATACGAAAGAACAGCCATTTTGTATCATCAGCAATACACATCAAAATTGGGAGAAAGACAAATAACGACATAGCGGGAGGAGAATAAAATGTTTCTTGAACTTAGTCAGATAAAGCGCGCTTTCGGTGAGGGCGAAAGCAGGGTGGAGGTGCTGAAGGGCATCGACCTGCAAATTGAAAAGGGCGAATTCTGCGTACTGCTCGGACCATCAGGTTCTGGCAAATCCACACTGCTGAACATCATCGGCGGCATCGACACCGCCGACAGCGGGTATATCTCCATAAACGGCGAAAAGACCGCCGACATGAACGAAAAAGCGCTGACAAAATACAGGCGCAAGCATCTGGGGTACATTTTCCAGATGTACAACCTGATACCAAACCTGAACATCAAGGAAAATGTGGAAGTCGGCGCATATCTCAGCGATCAGCCGCTGGAGGTAGATGAACTGCTGAAAACGCTGGGACTTTACGAGCATCGCCACAAACTGCCCAATCAGCTTTCGGGCGGTCAGCAGCAGCGCACCGCCATCGGCAGGGCGCTGGTCAAGAACCCCGATATACTTCTTTGTGACGAGCCTACGGGTGCGCTTGATTACAAGACCTCAAAGGAGATACTGGCGCTTATCGACGATGTTCACAAAAAGTACGGCACAACTGTGGTCATGGTAACGCACAACGATGCCATCAAAAATATGGCAGACCGTGTGGTCAGCCTGCGCGACGGCATGATACGCAAGAACTATCTCAACGAAACTAAGCTCACCGTTGACGAGCTTGAATGGTAAGGGGGATAAATATGCGTGACCCTCTTAACAAACGGCTTGGCAGACAGCTTCGGGAAGAACTTGGCAAGTATGTGATAATCTTCCTGTTTTTTGTAATGATGATAGGCGCGGTATCGGGCTTCATCATATCTGACACGGGCATGATAAACGCCTACAACGAGAGCTTTGAAAAGTATAACATCGAAGACGGCAACCTCGAATTCATGCTCGGACCCGACAAGGATACCATAGAAGATATAGAAAATGACGGCGGCATCAAGCTGTACGAAAACTTCTACAAGGACGAGGAGACCGACAGCTTTGACAGCACACTGCGCATCTACGGCGAGCGTGATGAGATAGACAGGCTTTGCCTGTGGGAGGGCGAATTCCCGTCAGCTGATGACGACATCGCACTTGACAGGCTGTACGCACAGAACCACGACCTGAAAGTGGGCAGCAGCTTTGAAGTTTCGGGCAGGACTCTGAATGTCTGCGGCATAGTGGCATTCAGCGACTATTCTGCGCTGTACGAAAAACCATCAGACCTGATGTTCGACAATGACATGTTCGGCGTGGGCGCTGTGACAGATGCAGGATTTGATGCCTTCAATGATGACCACCTGCATTATAATTATTCGTGGCTGTACGACAAGTCGCCCGCTGACGATGTGCAGGCGCAGGAGATGTCGGAAGAACTGATGAAGACCGCTGCCGAAAAAGCGATGCTGCAAAACTTCATACCCGCCTATTCAAATCAGGCGATACAATTCGCGGGCAGAGACCTGCACAACGACCGCACAAGCATGCTGGTCTTTCTGTACATCACTATGGTGATACTGGCATTCATCTTTGTGGTGACGACAGAAAGCACCATCGCTAAGGAAGCCGCAGTCATCGGCACGCTGAGGGCTTCGGGCTACACGCGCGGCGAGATAGTAAGGCACTACATGAAACTTCCCATGTATACGCTGACGGCTGGCGCGATAGTCGGCAATATCGTGGGCTACACGTTTATGGAGAAGTACATGGCGGCGGCATATCTGGGCAGTTACAGCCTGACCACCTACTCGGTCAGCTTCAGCGCGGACGCATTTGTGCTGACAACGCTGATACCCTTTGTGATAATGTTCGTGATAAACCTTGCGGCGCTGACACGCAAGCTGACTCTTTCCCCGCTGAAATTCCTGCGCCGCGACCTTACGCGCGGTCAGAAGAAAAAGGCTTTCCGCCTGAATACCAAGATAGGCATAATGACCCGTTTCAGGCTGAGGATATTCTTCCAGAACCTTTCGGGCTATATCGTGATAATCTTCGGCATAATACTGGGCTATTCGATACTCTTCTTCGGGCTTATGTTCGGACCGATGCTTGACAATTTCAAGGAAGAGACCGTTAACAACATGATAGCCGACAGCATATATGTACTGCGCATGCCTGCGGAAACTGAGGAGAAGTCTGCCGAAAAAGCGGCTATGACATCGCTTGAGACCACTTTCGGGAAATACAAGGCTGAGGACGTTTCGGTATACGGCATATCCGAAAACAGCAGATATGTGAAGATAGACCACAGCGGCGGCGTGACTGTCTCCACCGCGTTTATGAACAAGTACGGTCTGAAAAAGGGCGACAGCATCACCCTCACCGAGAAGTACGGCGACAAGGACTATGAGTTCGAGATAACGGGCTTCTACGACTATCCGTCCACCATCGCGGTATTCATGGATATAGATGATTTCCGCGAAACTTTCGATATGGACGAGGGATACTTCAACATATACTTTGCAGATGAGAAGATAGAGGACATCGACGAAAAGCTGATAATGAGCAGGATAACCGAGGACGACCTGACAAAGACTTCCAGACAGATGACCAGGTCGATGAGCGGCATAATGACAGTATTCAAGTGGTTCGGCGTTGTCATGTTCGTAATGGTCATTTACCTGCTGGCAAAGCTGATAATCGACAAGAACGCGCAGTCCATCTCCATGACGAAGATACTGGGTTACTCCAACCGCGAGATAAACGGGCTTTACGTACACACCACCACCATAGTTGCACTGCTTTCGATGCTGGTGACACTGCCGCTGGTAGATTTCCTTATCGGCGCTGTATTCAAGATGGTGTTTATGAGTTATTCGGGCTATTTTGCCTACGAGACCGACCTGACCGTAATGGTGAAATGCTTTGTCACAGGCGTTGTATCCTATTCGCTGGTGGCATTCGTCTTAAATCGCGGCGTAAAGAAGATACCCCTTGCGGAAGCGCTCAAAAACGCAGAATGACAGTAAAAGCACGCAGACCGCCGAGAAGGGTAAAAAGTGAACTTGGGCAGATACGCATGTGCTTGATATGAACTGATGCATAAAGAGGAAAGAACGGCGGAAACAGCTGTTCTTTCCTCCTTTTTTTGCCAGAATAAATGCATTACAGCACATTTTTGATATAAAAATTGCATTATCATAATTTCAAATTAAATGTTTTAAATAATGTCCAGATTTTACGTCATATGTCCACAATTTGGGTTGACCAAAGTGCAAAACTTTTGTATAATGAAATAACGAAATAAAGGGAGTGCAAAAATGCACAAAAGGTAGTCGTTTACTAAATGGTGAAGATTTATAGCGATCAAACTGTTTAAATTCACAAGAACGGTCGCAAAAGCTCGGCTCTATGAATCTTGTGACCGTATCTTGTCTGAATTTTAAGGCGGATCGCTATAAGGCTGAATAACTGCAAAACGGTGTTTTTAAGGCGTTCACGGCGCAGGTGAAAGTGCGGCAGGGGGCGGCGGAAAAACATTCGGGGGAGCAGTGCGGCACAGAATGTAATCGTTTACTAGGCGGTAAAATTAAGAAGGAGGAATATCTATGAAAATCACATCATGCGTTAAAAGAGCGACAGCGGCTTTGTTTGCAGGCGCTGTACTTATGACGCAGGCAGCAGTTCTGCCGCAGTTTGCCATTCAGGTAGAAGCGGCGAGCTTGTGTACCGTCAACACGGGCAAAACGTATCAGAAGATACAGGGCTTCGGCGGTATGAACCTTCCCGAATGGATAGGTGACCTGACATCTGCACAGAGGCAGAAAGTATTCGGCAACGGCAAGGACGAACTGGGCTTCACCATGCTTCGTATCTTCGTAAATGATGACAGCAGCCAGTGGAACAAGGCAGTTGCCACCGCAAAATACGCACAGTCGCAGGGCGCAACAGTTTTCGCGACACCGTGGAACCCGCCTGCAAGCATGCGTCAGAACGGTCAGAAAAACATCTACTCAGGTACCTATCAGCTGAGGAAGGACAAGTGGTCTGCATACGCTAACCACCTGAACAGCTTTATAAAGTATATGGAGGGTCAGGGAGTTAACCTCTACTCGGTATCTGTACAGAACGAGCCTGACTACGCCGCTGAATGGACTTACTGGAGCACTTCCGACCTGACAAACTTCATCGCACAGTACGGCAAGCAGGTAACTTCGGGCACAAAGGCAAAGCTGATGTCGCCTGAGAGCTTCCAGTACAAAAAGGACATCTACAACTCCATTCTGGGCAACCAGACAGCATTCAACAACATCGGCGTGTTCGGTACACACTTCTACGGCACACAGCGTTCGCAGATGGATTTCTCGGCACTTGAAAACTGCGGCAAGCCGATCTGGATGACAGAAGTTTACGTACCAAACAGCAACCACGATGCTGACCTGTGGCCTGAGGCTGTTGAAGTAGCACAGAATATCCACAACGGTCTGACAGTCGGCAACATGAGCGCTTATGTATGGTGGTATATCCGCCGCAGCTACGGTCCTCTCAAGGAGAACGGCCAGATCTCCAAGCGCGGCTACTGCATGGCACAGTACTCCAAGTTCGTTCGTCCGGGCGATGTTCGTGTAGATGTTACCGAACAGCCCACCAGCGGCGTTTATGTATCCGCTTACAAGAACAGCAAGGGTCAGGTGACTATCGTTGCTGTAAACAACAGCGATACAGGCTACGCACAGCAGTTCTCAGTGGGCAATAACACCCTCACAGATGTTGACAGATGGAGAACTACTTCCAATGAGAACCTGGCTGAGACCGACAACCTGACCATCGACAGCAGCGGAAATACCTTCTGGGCACAGCTGCCTGCAAGAAGCGTTTCTACTTTCGTATGCACACTCAAGGGCGGTTCAAGCAACAACAATAATAATAACAACAACGAGCAGAACGAAGAGACTACTCTCGACGCTGACGGCTACTACTTCCACGATACTTTCGAGGACGATCTCGGCAAGTGGCAGAAGCACGGCGACACCACTCTGCTGAAGTCGGGCAGAAACCCCTACAACGGCAAGGAAGCTATGGTAGTTACCGAGCGTACAAAGGCTTGGATGGGCGCTGAACGTCCTCTGTCATCCGCTTTCGTACCGGGCAAGGCTTACAGCTTCTCGATGAACGTATGTGAGATGGACGGCGATGCTACCGACACCTACTACCTGAAACTTACCTACAAGGATTCTTCGGGCAGCCAGCGCTACTCCACAATAGCTGAGGGCGTAGCACCAAACGGCAAATATGTTCAGCTGGCAAACACCAACTACACTATCCCGTCTGACGCGAAGGACGCTGTTATCTTTGTTGAGACAAAGGATTCTACCACAAATTACTACATCGACGAAGCGATAGGCGCACCCGCAGGCAAGTATATCCAGGGCGCAGGTCAGCCTGAGATACCTCAGAACAACAATAACAACGACGATCCCGACCCTCAGTTCAATGAGAATACATACCCTGTTGTTACTTCTGTTGAGTACAGCGACACTCATCAGTTCAGGATCAAATGGACAAGCGTACCCAACGCACAGGCTTACGGTATAGGCTACTTCTCCGCAGGTAAGTGGAGAGTTTACAAGCAGGATATATCCACCAACACCACCTCATGGACTTCACCGAGACTGACTCCCGGCAAGACCTACAAGATGGTAGTTGTAGCCAAGATAAACGGCGCATGGGATACTTCAAAGATCGACAACAGAGCGATCAGTGTTACCATAAAGTAATATCCTTCAAAAACTGAAAAGTCGGTGCGGTGACATCGGCTGAAATGATAAAGACACTTCCGAGAGATCTTCGGAAGTGTCTTTTTTGTTGTATACATTCTGCCGCGCTAACCCCATATCCTGCGGTAATCTGGCACGGTGTACCCGCTTTCGCGCCGGAACTGCCGCATGAAGTATTTGAGGTCCTTGTAGCCGCATTTTTCGGCTATCTCGGCGTTTGATAGCTTTGTCATGGTCAGATGATAACGTGCGGCGGTTATCCTGGCGTTTGTGCAGTCGTCATGCAGGGTAAACCCGTAGCATTTGCGGAATATCGTCCTGAGATAGCCGTCACTGCCGTTGAAGCGCGAGTAGACCTCCTGCGAATCGAAAGTTATCTGCGGTTCGTTGTAAAGCATCGTCCTCAGTTCATTCAGCTTTTTGTAGTGCGGCTGTGTTCGCCTTGCCGAATACCTTTCGGTCATCTCTGCGATCTTAGCGAAGCATTTTTCTTTGGTCTGCGCATAATCAGCTCCATCGCAGGGGACGGCGGCGCAGACGAATGAATCCAGCCCGTATTTTTTCATGTATGTGCTGTGGTGCAGCAGCAGCGCCGCAAGCTGTTTAGCAAGCAGGTCGGTATCGGGAATATCTCTTATCAGGCAGACGAATGTATCCTCATTTATCTTGCCGCAGGCATTATCGCCGCTGAACTGTTTTACAGCTTCTGCCGCATCAAGTACGGCGTAAATGTGCCTGTTGTCAGCCAGACCGTAATTATATATGCCCGAAAGCCCTATTTTCAGCGCCACAAAGCACAGCCCCGCCCTGTCAGCACTGCTATATTCTTTTCTTATGCCGTTCTCGTTCAGCATGCCCGTCAGCTGGTCGCGCTTGCCTGTAAGGTCCTGACACTGGAGATAGAACTGTATATCGTTCTTCATGCGCAGAAATTCAAGGGCGTTGGATATGGTCTTTAGCCAGTTTCGCAGTATGTGACCGAATGTGTAGGCATCTTTGAAGCTCATCACCACATATCCCAGCTCCCTTTCCAGAAAGAAAAGCGGGCAGAAGTAGTAGTATGCGGCTTCGTTCCTGAAAACGGCAGATATGCGGTTTTTGTTGAATACCAGCGGTTCGCCGCCCGAAAGCAGGTCATAGCTCACCATGTTGGCAGAGTTCTCAGATGCATCATACCAGTTCTCGTAAAGGCACATGTACAGCTTGTCAACATCTCTTATCCTGTATTCAGCCACCCTGCATTCAGCCACAAATTCCAGCATGCTCCTGCATTCCATCAGGCGGTGTTCAAGCTGGCTGAACTGATTGAGGTAGTCATAAGTGTGGTTGAGCTGTGCGGCTTTAATATCAGCCCTTATATCCTCTATCTTAGCGCCGCAGGAGCAAGTGTCGCCCGCTATGATCCGCCCGCGCGGCGGCAGATGATCTTCATAATACCCGCATTCTATCTTCTTTGCCAGCAGTTCAGCCGCGATTATGCCGAGCGCCCGTCTGTTGCGCTGATACGTGGTCAGCATGGGCGTATGGCTGCCTCTTTCGCGGATATATTCATAGCCGATGACAGCCATTTTTTCCCGAATATCTATGCAGTTTTCTATAAACTCATCAAGCAGACCGTAAGCCATGTAGTCGTTACAGCATACCAGCGCCTGCGGATAGGGTATCTCGCCGCTGATGTAGCGCTTTGCATGTTCGCGCCCCGTGTTGAGCCAGAAATTGCCAAAAAAGACCTTGCTCTCATCAAATGCGATACCGTGCTTCTCCAGTGAACGCCTGTAACCGCTGACACGCTTGTGTGATACAGCCCGCTCGAAATTTCCGCTGAGTATATGTATATCGGTCATACCGTGAACGTCGATAAGATGGTCGCAGATGTCCTCGATGTCTGACTCATCGTCGGTGTTGACATAGTGGAAAGACGGCAGTGTGAAGCCCTCTATCTCAGTGCCTACGGCGATTATCGGCACAGTCTTTTCCCTCAGTTCGTTGAGTATCACCTTCTGTACGTCGAGATTGATGATGGCTTCCGAAATAAGGATTATGCCGTCATATTCATCAGAACGTATAAGGCGGTAGATTATGTTTTCGGTCTTGTAAACATCGGCTGTTTCAGACGGATTGTAAACATTTGACATTATGGCAATATCAATGTTAAGTTCCTGTGCTTTTTCGATGATGCCGCTGAGGATCTCGCGCTGTTCAATATCAGCCACAGATGCGGCAACAACGCCGAAAATAAGTCGTTTTTTCAAGGGGCTGCACCTCCTGTCGGTATGGCGGACGATCATGCCTGAACTGCTTATATTATACCACAAAACGCCCGATATTTCAAGAGTTCGGCGCTTAAATAAGTGAAAAACGCTCCCTTAAAAATGACCGTTCTGTGATTTGATTATATTTGCTAAATAATGATATACTTTATTGACAACTTAGGAGGGATATGTTATACTTGATGTAGCAAAACAGTGTGTTTCAGGCTGTTTGCGCCTGTTACTGCGGTAATTGTATCAAAGTCTTTTTTGCAGATATTATCAGGGAAAATGTTTCTGAGCGGGGGGGAGTTTATGAAAAATATAAAAAGAGCGCTGTGCATAATGCTCTCGGCGGTAATGACGGCGGGAAGTCTCGTGATGCGGGGCGCAGAGCTGTCGGCAGATGCGGAAGAACAGGGCTATATAGTGGTCTCGCTGGGAGACTCCTATTCATCAGGTGAGGGCATACTGCCTTTTTACGGGCAGGATAAAGCTGTTGCCGAAAGAGTTACCGATCCCGACTGGCTGGCACACCGTTCGACCGAAGCGTGGCCCGGCAAGCTGATATTGGGTGATGACGACCGCCCGCTTTCGGAAAAAAGGGGGAGCCAATGGTTTTTTGCGTCGGCTACGGGCGCAAGAACGACTAATATCGGAAGCTCACAGAAAAGAGAATATTATTACGGCGGTCTCAGCGGCACAGAATATCTGCCCGCACAGCTTTCCGTGATAACCGATAATGACCTTTACGGCAAGGTGGATTATGTCACGCTGACAATAGGCGGAAATGACTTGGGTTTCCCGACTATACTGATAAATTCCATATTGCACCAACCAAATGCTTTCAAAAAAGAAATTGACGCTGTCTGGGAAGATTTCGATGCTGAGGGCGGCACAGGCGAGCGCATAAAACAGTGCTATTATGAAATTGCGGAAGCGGCAGGTCCGCAGGCTGAGATAATCGTGGCGGGGTACCCCACGCTTTATAATCCGGGCGGCGTGAACTACAAGATGGGTTCTGATGTGCCGATATGCGCAGAGAACTGTGTCACGCTGAATGAAGCTGTTCTTACTTTTAACGAAAAGCTGAACAGTATAGTGTCCGAATGTTATGACGAGGGCTTGAACATATGCTTTGTAGATGTGTCAGAAGAGTTTGCAGGGCATGAGGCTTTTACAGATGACCCTTACATTTTCCCGATAAAAGTGGGAAGCGGCGTTCAGGATATTGACAGCCGCAAATTGGCGGACGGATCTTCGATCCACCCGAATGCTAAGGGGTCAGCTGTATATGCGGCGGCAGTGCAGGCTGTCATTGACAGCGAGGGCAAGGGCAGGCAGAAAAAGACCCATGCCATAACCGCTGACATACAGTGCGAAAACAGTGATCCGAATGTCAGCGTAAGCGTGAACGGTGCCGAAATATCGCAGTATGCGGGCGCTGAAAAGGGTGAGTCGGTCACTGTAAAGATAAGCACATCGGTCGATGCCGAAAAGGACAGTTACGGCGTTAAAAGCGTTTATTACACGGCGGACGGCGGCGCGGAAAAGTTCCCCGTGAGCTTTGAGACGGATGCCGCAGGCAATGTGGTGTGCGAACCTTTCGCGATGCCCGACAATGATGTGACCATACATGTCGTGACCGAACGCGCTTATACGGTGAATATCTCGCAAAGCACGAAATTCAGCGGCTATCCCGAAGATGTCAGGGCTGTGAAGCTGTTTGCGGGCGACAGGGTGACAGTCTGTGCGACGGCTGCACATGAAACTGCCGCCGCCATAGCAGAACCGTTCTGGCGCATCAGCGGCAGTGAAAGCTGTATGCCCGAAAAGTCAGCCGATGGGAAAAACGTTACGTTCACGATGCCTGCCGCCGATATATCGGTCAGCTGTGTATACTGTGCGGCTAAAAATACGGTGATAGGCTGTTCTGTCACGCTGGGCGGCGAGACAGGCGTTAACTTCTACATAATGCCGACTGCCGATACCGCCTTATACGGCTATGCAACCGTACAAGGTCCCAACGATGCCGCACCTGTCAGGTATGACTTTGCGGATATGACCCCGACTGTCAGCGGCTATCGCATAAGTTCATCGGTATACTCTTCGCAGATGGACAGCGCGGTGCAGGTAAAGCTGTATGATGCAAACGGCAAAGTTCAGACACTCTGCGGCACTGACGGCAAAAAGCTGGGCGATGGCTGTTCTGCCACAGTGAAAATGTATATCGACTTCATCAGGGCGAACGGTGACAGATATTCACCCGAACTGGCGGGGCTGGTAAATGCTCTGAACGACTATGGTGCGCTTTCACAGAAGTATTTCGGCACGGCGCAGACCATGACAGCTTCAGCCGAAAACATCGCAGATGTCACTGCGGCTGAGACCGAAAAGTACAAGGCGGAGTTTATCGGCACAAAGCCCGACGGCTTCACCTTTAAGGGCGCATCTGTCGTGCTTAGGGAGGTAACGGCGATAAGGCTGTATTACGATGCCGCCGAAGCACAGCCCGTCATCACGCTGGACGGCAGAACGCTTGAAAGCAGGCAGAATGCTGATGGGCGCTATGTGGAGATCCCCGCAGTTGCCTCGCAGGACCTCGATAAGACCTATACGGTATGTTTTGACGGCTATGAAGTCATGGTCAGCGCACTGAGTTATGTACATACAGTGCTTGAAAAATACGAGGAAACAGGCGAAAATGCCGACTTGGCGGCAGTCTGCAAGGCGCTGTACAACTATTCCGTCAAGGCAGATGCCTACTTTGATAAAGATAATTAAACAGTTTGACTAAGCGTCGGCACTGCATGAAAAATTGCAGTGTCGGCGCTTTTTTGCGTTTGATATGCGTGCATAACATAATGTGGTTATCCTGCTGACACACCAAAATAAACGATGTTATATCGGGAATTGAATACAGTTGGCGTATATTTTTCCCCCGCCGCAGGCGGGGGAAAATATGGGGCGCTCAATTATCCTTTTGTTTACCGCATTTTTAGTTGGTGTGCTAAAGGGATAGTCATATAACATAAATATAATATTAAGAAAGTGTTACTGACTGTTTATTGCTGATTTGTATGGTTAAAATGTTTACATTCAGCAATATAGAGCAAGAAGTTGTACGGAGAAAACCCATAAAATCAATCATTTTTGCGAATTATTTTTATGATACATGACGATCAAATCGCAATAATTGGCATGGAAAAACGTTTAATTAGCAAAAAACGCCTTGTAAATTTCCGCAATTTTGGTAAACTCATATATAAAGACGGACGTGTGAAAAACATAAAGGCGCCATGTTACATTCATTCGGCTGTCTGAACGTGAAAAGTAAAGTATATAAGAAAGTGAGGTAAGAGAACATGAAGCATGGGCTTCTGAAAAGAGCGGTCAGCGGCGCGGCGGCGGCGGTGATGTGCCTGACAGGGCTTGCGGCAGTGCCCGCATTTGCTGACCAGACTTATTATGACAATAAGACAGGCACAGAAGACGGCTACGCTTTTGAGCTTTGGAAAGACACAGGCAACACCCGCATGACCATCACAGGCGGCGGCACATTCTCCTGCGAGTGGAGCAATATCAACAACTGCCTGTTCCGTAAAGGTCAGAAGTTTGACTGCACAAAGACCTATCAGGAACTTGGCGACATTTCCATTGATTACGCAGTAGACTTCCAGCCCAACGGTAACTCATACATGTGCGTTTACGGCTGGACGAGAGATCCTCTGGTCGAGTATTACATCGTAGAATCCTGGGGAGACTGGCGTCCGCCCGGACAGTCATATTCTCTCGGCACGGTCTACTCCGACGGAGGACAGTATGACATATACAAGACCACCCGTGAGAATGCACCGTCCATCGACGGCGATACCACATTTGACCAGTACTGGAGCGTCCGCAAGAGCAAGCCGCAGGGCAACGGCTCTTACATCGAAGGCACTATAAGCGTTTCAGAGCATTTCAAGGCTTGGGAAAAAGCAGGTCTTAAAATGGGCAAAATGTACGAAGTCGCACTGAATATCGAGGGTTACAGGTCAAGCGGCAAAGCTACCGTTTACGGCAACAACCTCAAGATAGGCGGCAGCGGCGGCAACGGCAATAACGGAAATAACGGCAATAACGGCAATAACGGCGGCAGTAATGACCCTGCTCCCATAGAGGGCACGCTGTACACAGGTTCTTTCGAGAACGGCACAGATTACTGGAAGGCAAGAGGAAATGCTTCCATCGCGACCTCTTCCTCTAAGGCTTATGAGGGCAGCAAGTCCCTTTACATAAGCGGCAGAACAAGCAACTGGAACGGCGCTGAACTGGCACTTGACAGCAATTATTTCAAGGCGGGCAGTGCGTACAGCTTCAGCACGATGGCTATGCCTGCATCAAGTGCAGAACTGGCGCTGACAATGCAGTACGATATTGACGGCACCACCAAGTATGCCCAGATAGCTAAGGCAGACTGCACTGCGGGCAAGTGGACACTCATCGAGAACACAAACTA
Organism: uncultured Ruminococcus sp.; assembly: GCF_902762735.1. Taxonomy (GTDB): domain Bacteria; phylum Bacillota; class Clostridia; order Oscillospirales; family Ruminococcaceae; genus Hominimerdicola. The sequence continues at coordinate 1,285 of NZ_CACWPP010000038.1, read as the reverse complement.
CACTATCCCGTCAGGTGCTAAGAACTGCATCGTGTACGTTGAAGCTCCCGACAGCCTGACAGATATTTACATTGACAGAGCTATCTGCGCAAAAGCAGGCTACAAGGCTGAGGGCGGTTCTTCAAACAACGGAAATAACGGCAGCAGCAACGCAGGCATAACATTTCCAAAGAATATCAAGGTAGAGTATGATAACTCGCGCCGTCAGCTGAGATTCAGCTGGGACCCTGTAAAGGGCGCAGGCAAATACGCTATCGCAGTTTACAGCGCAGGCAGGTGGAGAGTTCAGAATTCTGACATTACCACCACATCTTATACCACACCAAGAGGTCTTACCCCAAATAAGACCTACAAGGTAGCTATCGCAGCTAAGATAAACGGTCAGTGGGATAAGACAGGCGCTATAAACAACGCTGTCACTATAAGAACGGCAAACGACCCGCTTATATCTTCCGGCAATAACAATAATAACAATAATAACAATAATAACAACGACCAGCCCGAGCATAACGGTTACTACGTTGATCCTTCAAAGCCGATGGTAGCTATCTCCTTCGATGACGGCACAAGCCCTACCAACAGCGGTTACAGGATAATTGATGCGCTGGCAAAGAGCGATTTCCGCGCAACATTCTTCTATGTAGGCAACTGGATCGGTTCTGAGGATCAGGTGCGCTATGCCGACAGCAAGGGCATGGAGATCGCAAATCACACCACTACTCACCCCGATCTCGCTAAGCAGAACGCCCAGCAGATAAGAAGCGAATACGACACCACATACAACAAGCTGAAGAGGATAATCGGCAAAGAGCCTTCCAAACTGCTCAGACTGCCTTATCTGTCCTCCAGCTGGCAGGTACAGCAGACACTGAACGATGTGCCGATGATAACTTGCTCGATAGATACCAAAGACTGGGATAACGCATCTGCCGACCAGATAGTATGGACTATCCAGAATGCCGCAAACAACGGTTCTCTGAACGGTGCGATAGTGCTTTGCCACGAGACAAAGACCACAACAGCCGATGCTATGGAGAGAGTTCTCCCCTGGCTGAAAGCACAGGGCTATCAGGTAGTTACTATCTCTGATATGTTCGCTGCTAAGGGCAAGACCCTGAACGGCGGTCAGATCTACACAAAGGCATCTTAAAAAAGGTCATTATTTTGAGCCTGACATTAAGTCAGGCTCACAGTCTGTCGCAAAAGTCTACCCGAAAGGGTAGGCTTTTTTGAATAAGTGTGGTATAATAAAGAGGGGTGAAAAAGATGCTGGAAAAGAAAACCA
>NZ_CACWPP010000037.1 GCF_902762735.1 uncultured Ruminococcus sp. | reverse complement strand
AACGGGCTGTGCGGACAGGCTTTCCGCAAAAAACAGGCGCACTTACAGTGCTGTCAGGGCGGCTAAGACGTTAAGCACTGCGGCGGTATTCATTTTAAGTGTTATGACGCTGGTGGCTTATGCGGGGGTGTGAGCAAACTTTTGGCGGCTTCCCTGCTGTTCGGTTCGGCAGGGGCAGGCACTAAGTACACCCTCAGTGTGGCTGTAAAAGAGAGCGTGCTTCAAAACATTGTGCTGACAGCGATAGCTTTCTGTATAGTCTGCACCCCTGTACGCAGAAAGATAACGGGCTGTGCGGACAGGATTTCCGCAAAAAACAGGCGCACTTACAGTGCTGTCAGGGCGGCTAAGACGTTAAGCACTGCGGCGGTATTCATTTTAAGTTTTATGACGCTTGTGGCTTATGCGGGGGTGTAGAGCAAACGAGTTCAATTTTTCAAAACGAGGTGTTACAATGGAAAAGGATTTCAACAAAATAAAGGCTGAGGCGGAAAAGTACCCGCTTCCCGATGAATGCGAAGAAAATGACCGCGCTGTGAGATTTCTGGCACTTGAAACGGGTGTGGGGCATTTCGATAATCTGAACCTGCTGATAATGTCAGTGCTGTTCATTTTTATATCTGTGGCATTTCTGGCGGTAAACAGCGGAAAGATAATCAACAACGACGAAGAGCTGACATTAACAAAAGAGACTTTTATGAGCGGCGAGTTCGCTAAGGGGCTGGAAGAGCGGTATCTGCGCGATCTGCCCATACCCGAAGAGATCAAGACTGCCCGCGAATATGCGGCGCTTCTCTACGGGATAGGCAACACCATAACCGAAAAGAGCAGCGGCAACTACATCACCCCTGCCGAGACACAGCCGACAAGCGAGCATAACGCTTTTGAGCCTGATGACGATGACAACGGGCTGAGCGAGAACAAGGTGACGACTAAGGCGGCAAAGACCGACAAGAACGGCAATACCGTCACTGAGCCTGAGGAGGCTGAGACTGCGCCCGGCGGCGGCACGACTGCGGTAAGCAGACCTTCTTCGACGTACAGCACTTTTACTTACACCACCGAGCCTGAGGAGGAGGACACTGTCACCCTCAACAATGATGCGCCGACGGTCACTACCACGACTACGGTAATATCAAAGCGCACTTTCACCACATCGGAAAGTTCGGCAGATACCGAAACACAGCCCACCGAATCAGATGCGAGCGACACTTCCGCATCTGACAGCGGACAGCCCGACACAGGGACTTCCGAGCCTGAGCCTGTCATCACCGATCCGCCTATTACGGACGTTCCCGCAGAATGATGAACGAGTTTCCGTATTCAGACGACAACAAGCGCTACCACAGTTACAGCTACTATTTAAAAAAGCGCTTTGGCAGAAAGGTATTCAAGGTTCCGCTGAATCTGGATCTGGGGTGTCCCAACCGCGACGGGAGCAAGGGCGTGGGCGGGTGCAAGTTCTGTTCTGCTAAACTCAGCGGGAATTTTGCGGGCGACCCGAGAGACACCATCGAAGCACAGTACGCTGAGGTTCGGGCGGTCATGGAAAAGAAGTGGCAGAACGGTCTCTGCATACCGTATTTTCAGGCGGGGAGCAGTACATATGCAGATGTGGGCTATCTCAGGGAGATGTTCACGGCGGCGATGTCGCTGGAGAATGCGGTGGGGCTGAGCATAGCGACCCGCGCTGACTGCATAGACAGGGAAAAAGCTGTCATGCTGGGCGGTCTGGCAAAGCAGACCTATCTTACGGTAGAGCTGGGTCTGCAAACTGTTTTTGACGAAACTGCCCTTGCCATGAACCGATGTCACACATACGCGGATTTTCTGCGGGGGTACGAACTTCTGCGGGAGAACGGCGTGAATGTGTGTGTACATCTGATAGACGGTCTGCCGAATGAGAGCCGCGAGATGATGTTACAGTCGGCAAAGCAGGTGGGTCAGCTGGATATACATGCGGTGAAGCTGCATCTTCTGCATGTGCTGAAAGGCACTGCCCTTGCGGACATGTATGCGCGCGGCGAATTCAGGGCGCTTGAGCGCGATGAATACATCTCGCTGATATGCGACCAGCTGGAACTTCTGCCGCCGCACATTATCATAGAGCGGCTGACAGGTGACGGCGACAAGTCGGAGCTTATCGCACCTCTGTGGAGCTGTGACAAGCGAAGAGTCCTGAACGGCATCGACATGGAAATGGCGCGTCGAGGGTCTTATCAAGGGGGTAATTTAATTCATAATTCATAATTCATAATGCATAATTATTGGCATGGTTTATTGCTTTGTGTTTTTGGTTTTTGGGAGTGCATATAACATGCATTGTGGGGCGGGGGCTTGCTCCCGCTTTTGGCTTTTGGCTAAAGGGATAGTCATAATTCATAATTCATAATCCATGCATTGTAGGGCGGGGGCTTGCTCCCGCCTTTGGCTTTTGGCTAAAGGGATAGTCATAATGCATAATTATTGGCATGGTTTATTGCTTTGTGTTTTTGGTTATTGGGGAGTGCGTATACCATGCATTGCAGGGCGGGGGCTTGCTCACGCCTTTGGCTTTTGGCTAAAGGGATAGTCATAATTCATAATTCATAATTCATAATGCATAATGCATAATTATTGGCATGGTTTATTGCTTTGTGTTTTTGGCTTTTGGGGAGTGCATATACCATGCATTGTAGGGCGGGGGCTTGCTCCCGCCTTTGCCATGCATTGTAGGGCGGGGGCTTGCTCCCGCCTTTGGCTTTTGGCTAAAGGGATAGTCATAATGCATAATTATTGGCATGGTTTATTGCTTTGTGTTTCTGGCTTTTTGCGAGTGCATATAACATGCATTGCAGGGCGGGGGCTTGCTCCCGCTTTTGACGGCGATGGTGATATTTAATATTTTTGCCCGCATTCTTTGGGAATGCGGGCTATTTTTTTCTTTTTACTGCACTGATAAGTCCCCACACGGCGCAAAAGCCCAGTACCGAGCCGCAGAATGTCGGGTAGCGCAGATGACCCTCTATGCCAACGCCGAGCATGAATACGCAGAAGGCGCAGAACAGCGTCATCAGCATATCGCCTGCGAATATCAGCCATTTCGGGCGTTTCAGCCGCCGTTCGAGCCATACTGCGGCTGACAGGACACCAAGCAGCAGTCCCAGCACCACCCCTGAGGGGAACACGCCCAGCTGTGATGCCGCTTCAAAAATGCTCATCGCAGAAGTTTCCCGAAAAAGCCCAGTTTGCTGACTGCATCGCGCTGACCGTATATGAGCGCGGAGATCTCGCCGTCGATGTTCAGCTCGCCGCTTTCTATGCTCATTTCGCTGATGTGGAGCTTTTCACCTTTTACGGTCAGTTCGCCCAGCTGGGTATACAGCACCACAACGTTCTCGTCAAAACGTTCCACGTCGTTAACGCCTGTCAGCATCAGTTTACTGCGGTTTTCCATGATGGCATTATGCCTTCCCTGAATGTCTGTCATGCTTATCGCCTCCCTGATGGTCATTTTATGCAGGCATTTTGCCTTATATTACCGCGCACCGAACTTTTTTGGCTAAACCCCCAATTCGGTATGGTTTTGCCGCTGAATGTTTTTTACATGACCTATTGCAAATTTGTAAAATATGTGTTATAATTATCTCTGTACAGTTGTATCTGTATTTATATGTGAGTCAACAAAAAAATAATGAACAGGATCCTGAAGGAGGAAAAACAAATGAAAAAGAAGATAATGGCGAGCATTGCTGCACTGCTCATGGCCGCTTCATGCGTACCTGCAAATTCGGTGTTCAATTTCTCGCCTGCTGCCACAATCACCGCTTCTGCTGCAACTCAGAAGATACAGCTCGACGGTGCGACTGCTACCGTAGCTGAGGACGGTTCGATCTCGATACAGGTCGAAGACCTTTTCACATATCTGGGTCTGCCCGAGAGTGCTACTGAGCTGAATATCAATATGAGCGGTCTGAGAAATCAGCTGACAAGTGAGCTGGGCGGCAGTATCGACGGCAGAAAGATAACTCTCACCGCACCGCGCAAGGGCCTCAGCACTTACCCGAACCTTTCACACATCTACTTTGAAGATGACCTTATAAATGCAGTCGGTCAGGGATTTGCTTCAAACTGCTCCCGCCTTCAGACCGTTACACTGGGTTCGACAATAACCGAACTGGGCGCTAATGCTTTCAGCGGCTGCCAGATCCTCAACGGTACTGTTGAGACCACTATGGACCTTTCAAACATCTCAACCATCGGTGCAAGTGCTTTCCAGAACTGCAAGCAGATAAACTCTTACATTTTCGGACCGAACCTCACCAGCATCGGCAAAAATGCTTTCAGCGGCAACACCACACTGGTAAACGTTGAGCTGCCTGCCTCTGTTACAAGTATAGATGACAGCGCATTCAACGGCTGCACCAGCCTGGAAACATTTGAATTTGAATCACCTGACACCCTTATGATGCTGGGCAACTCGGTATTCGCGAACTGCGAAAAGCTGGTAAGAATGTCCATCAAGGGACTTGACTACAATACTTTCCCTGTGGGCGGTCCTGAAATGATGCTGGGCACAAACGGCATGTTCAACAACTGCAAATCACTCCAGAACTTTACATGGCCTGATCTTGCGGCATGGATACCTGCAAACTGCTTCAACGGCTGTTCTTCGCTGACTACCGTTAAGATCGGTTCAGACCCTGCAAATTCACACTGCGCAAATATAATGGCAGGCGCTTTCCAGAACTGCACTTCGCTGGTATCCATCGAACTGCCCGATGCGAACACCTTCCTTGGAAAACAGGCATTCGCAGGCTGTACAAAGCTCGAAAAAGTAGTTGTTTCAGACCAGCTCACGACAGTTGAAGCGAACGCTTTCGCAAACTGCATCGTTCTTTCGCTTTATCCAAGATCTGACACGGCAAGGACCAAGAACAAGGTAGTTCTCCCTTCGACATGGACAGTACTCAATTCAGATACATTCGTCAACTGCACAGGTCTGACTGCGGCTGACATAAGCCCTGTTACCAGTATGGGCACGGAAGTTTTCCAGAACTGCTATTCACTGCTGGCTATAACTGTGCCTGATGCGATAACTGCTATACCAAAAAATACATTCTTGAACTGCAAGTCCCTGAAGGACGTAGTTGTATCAAAGGATCTGGGTACTATCTACGACAACGCTTTCAAGGATTGTGCATCGCTTGAAACACTGACACCTTCAAATGCAAGCCCACTGCCTTACACCTTCCAGTTCCCGGGTTCTCTCGGCGGTGTACAGGACAGCGGTTTCATGAACTGCAAGACATTCAAGTACATCAACTTCCCTGAGACTTCACAGTTCGCTGTTGTGGGCAAGAACTCGTTCAGCGGCTGCACAGGTCTGCTCGGTTCAAACGTTGGCGGCAACGCGACCAACACCATATCCATGCCTAAGGGCGTTAAGGTAATACAGACCAACGCATTCAAGGGCGATACTTCACTGGATAAGATAACATTCCTGGGCGAGGTATCTACCATTGACCAGTCTGCATTTGAGAAATGCACCAACCTCGCAGAGGTCGTTATGAACGACACCATCACTCAGGTCGGCGCTTCTGCTTTCAGAGAATGCACTTCGCTGAAAAGAATGCCTACCACTCCTTCGGGCGAAACTGCTTTCTCAAACATCAAAATTATACAGAACTCTACATTTGAAAAATGCACATCGCTCGAATATGCTGTTATACCGAAGAGCATCGCGCAGATCGGTCCAAGCGCATTCAACAGCTGCTCGGCTATGACTTATGTAAAGTGGGACGAGAATTCCACACTCTCCGAGATAGGCGATTCTGCATTTTCAAACTGCACTTCACTTGAAAGATTTTCTTCTTCTGAAAGCGGCGATGTTTCAAACTTCCCAAGCAGTCTGCTGCGCATAAAGTCAAACGCTTTCGGAAATGACAAGCTCAAAAATATCGTTGTGGGCACACCTGCCAACGGTTCTACCATATTTATCGGCAACGGTGCATTCCAGAGGAACAGTGAGCTGAAAAAAGCTGATTTCTCAGGCTCTAACATAATCGAAGTACCTGACAGCTGCTTCTCTGAATGCAGAAATCTCAACACCTGCCTGCTGCCCGAGAAAACAGTCGTAAAGCTGGGCAACGGCAGCTTCAGCCAGTGCAACTACCTGCACACACTGGGTACTAAGAATGACAAGGAAGGCGAGTACACCATCCCTGAGAGCCTGACACTGATAGGCAGCAACGCTTTCCAAAACAACTTCTGCATGCAGGTCATCAACTTCCCTGCTTCTGCTACTTCCCTCAATCTCTCGATGTTCAACTTCTATCTCAAGGAAGATGAGATACAGTCAAAGAACTACACACCTGTTGAAGCTATAAACGTTGATCCTGCGAACCCCAACTACACAAGTTATGACGGCACGCTCTACAACAAGGATATGACAAAGCTGCTGGTTCGTCCTGTACGCAAGAAAGACCCGATCTTCACTGTGCCTGATTCCGTTGAGACCATCGGCACTTCTTCCTGCGCGGCTAACTTCTTCCTGAAGAGCGTCAAGCTGACAGATAATGTGAAGAAGATCGAGGAAAATGCTTTCCACGACTGCCACAACCTCGAATACATCGACTTCGGTTCTAACGGTACTGTCGAATTGATCAACGGCATCTGCAACAGCTCAAACGGCAAGATAACACTGTACGGCACAGAGAATTCTACCGCACAGACTTATGCTGAAAAGTACAAGAACAATGTTGTTTTTGTTGACAATGCTAAAGCCGCTGCAAAACTGACCTTCCAGAACACCGACGGTGCAAATCTGAAGAGCAAGATAGCTATTGCAAAGAAAACAGGTAAGTTCACCATCGTTTGCAAGCAGACCACTGCCAACGGCGAAGATGCTGCTGATACCCTGAAATGGTCTGTAAACAAGCCTGAGATCGCTACTATCAACAACAACGGCGTTCTCTCCATCAAGGATATGGGCGAAGTTGTCGTAACTGCAAGAAATGCCAACGGCACGGTCTCTGCATCTATCACCGTTGTTATCAACGAAGAGGGCGGCAATATTACCGAGACCATGCTGGGTGATGTAAACGGCGACGGCAAGATAAACGTTGCTGACATCGTTAAGGTCGCTGCTCACGTTAAGGGCATCAGAAAGCTCGATGACCTGACAGCTGCCGATGTTAACGGCGACGGCAAGATAAATGTTACAGATATTTCCAAGATTGCTGCTCACGTAAAGGGTCTCAGAAAGCTCTGATAACAGCCGTATCACAGCGAAGCCCTGCAATTCGGGCAGGTGCAGGTCACAAAGCTCATAAAAAGCTGATGTGAACGTATCTTGTGATAACATCACTATAATAATACAGAGGGACGGCCGAGCAATATCGGTCGTCCCTTTTTGGTATGGCAACGTTTTCATAATATGAAAATATTAGCTTTTCAAACTGATTTGACATATCTTGCAAAATGAATAAAATTTAATAAAAATCGCTAAAAACTCTTGACAATTAAGCGTCGATGATGTATAATGATGCTATCGGGATTTGGCGCGAATACTAAATTCTGAATGTATTGTATGGATACGGAATTTTTGAAGGAGGAATTTTATAATGAGATTTAAGAAGTTTTTTGCAGGCATGACCGCAGCTGCTATCACCGCAGGTATGGTCGCTATGCTTCCCGCTTCTGCAAAGGATATGCCTAACGGCGAAGCTCTGCTCAAAGCTGACGGCACTCCCGTTATCGCTAAGGCCGCTTTCGCTTCAGGCGACTGGGCAGGTCAGGACTGGTCTTCCAGCATAGAGGTAGTAAGAGGCGAGAACAAATTACGCATCGCTCCAAAGGACGAAGAGGGCAAGGGCAAAGAGATCAGGACAAGCGGCGCTGCTGTTTTCTGCATTGATCTGGAGGATATTTATGACCAGTACCCGAACATGCAGATAGATGTTACAAAAGTAACTCTCTACTCAAAACAGTATGACGAAAACGGAAATCTCATAACAAAGGAGACCACCGACAAGGAGACCGGCGAAACTATCATTGAGCCTAAGCTGAAATCCTCCACACTGAAAGCTCCGAACCTTGAGAAGCCCGAGAAAGATGCCGCTACTACACTTGACTACTCAAAGATAGTTACAGGCGATCCCGAAGGCAAGAACAACTGGAGGGTCGAGCTTTACAACGAGTACGGCTCTACCAAGAGCGATGAAAACAATCCGTTCAAGGGCATTGACGCGATGGAGTATGACTATATCGACGTTACATTCAATGTAATGGACGATGTAAAGGCTGAAAAGGACGTTTTCAGTGACTACACCATTCCCGATATTCATGTAAACCACGAAAATTCCAACCACGAAGTTTATCTGATGGGCTCTAACTCGCCTACGGATCACCCTGCACTGTTCAACTCTGCATGGGATTCTTCCACCATCACAGGTATGACCGTATTCCTCAAGGTAAATGAGGAACAGCTGGCTAAGGCAGGCTTCATGGTGGGCGCTGTCGGCACAAACAATTCCAGCACAGGCTGGGCGACCGCAAGTGTTTTCTCCAGCAACGGCTATGTAAAAGACGAGAACGGCAACTATGTTGACTCCAACAACGACGGTTATGTTGATACAAACACAGATCCCGCAAATCCTCAGGCTGCTACACCTATAAAGGTCTCTGACGGCGTTTACGCTTTCACTGTTGTCAACGAGAACTGCTTCTTCGACCAGTTTGACCGCTGGGCTCACATCTGGATGCAGAACTGGACAAACGATGAGGACGGCAACCCCTTAGTCGATGTTGATATTGACCACATCGTACTGAACCCTGCTCCCGAGAACGTTTATCTCAACGAAAAGCTGAAGATGGACGGCACTACCGAACAGCCTACCTATACTGCTCCCGACTGGTACGATTTCAACGAGATGAAGGTCCCTGATGAGCCCGACAAGCCTGATGATCCCAATCCTACTGACAGCGAGGACATACTCTACGGTGATGTTACAGGCGACGGCAAGATAAACGTTACCGATATTACAAAGGTAGCTGCTCACGTTAAGAACCTCAAACCTCTGACAACTGATGCACAGTTCAAGGCGGCTGATGTTAACTTCGACGGCAAGATAAACGTTACCGACATCGTTAAGATAGCTGCTCACGTTAAGGGCATCAAGCAGCTGACAGGCAAGCCTGCTGACGAGCCTCAGGATCCCGATAACGATCCTACTTCTGCTGAGGTAGAGAACCTGCCTTACGACGCATTCCTGATGTTCACCAACACTTCATGGGGCTGGGGCAACTGGAACGGTCACAGCACTTCTGCGGCTGACAAGGGCGCTTACGGCGTTGACGCTATACTCAACGGCGACGGCGAGTACACTGTTTCCATCACCCCTGAGTCGCTGGAAACTCCCGACCCTGCTGTTGAGGCTGATGCTGAACTGGGTATACACGATGCAGGCATCTACCGCGATGAAGCAACAGGCGAGATAATCCCCAGCGAGGGCGCTACCGTATTCTGCGTTGACATCACAGGTATCTGCGACGGCACAATGACATGGGACGGCGAAGCTACAAAGAAGGGCACTCAGAAGAAGTTCACCGATGCTGACCCCACCAAGGACGTTATGGGCAAGGGCAGATACACAGGTCAGGAACTGACTGTCAAGGTTACTTCCATCAAGGCTGACGGCGTTGAGATCAAATTTGATGAGTCCAAGTTCAAGTATGGCAACATCGAGGACGACAACAACCGTTACAGAATTGAGATCTACAACCAGTACGGCACTACCAAGGACGATCCCGGCATCGACTTTGCTAACCTCAAGTTCAGCAAGGAACTGTCTGTTACCTTCACTATCGAGGGTCTGACAAAGGGTTAATACCTGCGATACTGCTGACACAAGCTGAATAATGAAGCCTCTGCATCTTCGGGTGCGGAGGCTTTTCATATGCAAAAAACACCGCCTCAGCGCAAGCCGAAGCGGTGTTGTGTTATTGGGGTATTTGCCGCATGCGGGGAGTACGGCAAAATGGTCATGCCGACTGTGCGGTGTACAGCTTGTAATAAGCGCCGCGCTTTTCCATAAGTTCATCGTGACTGCCGCTTTCGAGAATGCCTTTCTCGTCAATGTACATTATGCGGTCACAGTTACGTATGGTCGAGAGCCTGTGGGCGATTATGAAAGATGTCCTGCCCTTTAGCAGGCGGTTTATGCCCTGCTGTAAAAGGGCTTCTGTTTTGGCATCTATGGAGGAAGTCGCTTCGTCAAGCACCAGTATCTTCGGGTCGCTCAGCAGAGTCCTTGCAAAGCTGATAAGCTGTTTCTCGCCGCCTGACAGCTTACTGCCGCGCTCGTTGACTTCGGTTTTATAGCCCTGCTCCATATGCCTGATGAATTCATCGGCGCAGACTGTCTTTGCCGCCGCGCGTACCTCTTCATCGGTAGCGTCCAGCTTGCTGTAACGGATATTATCCAGTATCGTGCCGCTGAAAATGAAGCTGTCCTGGAGCATTATGCCCATCTGACTTCTCAGCGACTTGAGCGTGACATCTGATATAGGCACGCCGTCAACGGTTATGCGCCCATGTTCGATGTCGTAGAAGCGCGAGATCAGCGAAACTATGGTGGATTTGCCTGCACCTGTCGGTCCTACCAGTGCAACGCTCTCCCCTGCCTTGACATCAAAGGAGACATGTTCAAGCACGTTGATGTCCTTCTCGTAGCCGAAAGTAACGTCCTCAAAGCTGACCTGACCTGTTATCTCGCCCAGTTCTTCTGCGCCCTCTTTATCGGAGATGGTAACAGGTTCGTCCAGCGTTTCAAAGATACGTTCGAGGTAAGCTATGTTGTTGATGAAGTTGTTCATTATGTTGGAGATGTTCATTATAGGCTGCCAGAAGCGGCTCGCGTAGCCTGTCATAGCCGCCAGCACGCCCAGCGATACCGCGCCCTGAGGCAGTACCAGCAGACCTATCACGAACAGCGCCGCCCTTATCAGCGTTGAGATGTTATCGGTGGCGGGCCACACAAGGTTCGAGTATTTTACCGCACGCATCCATGCCTTGCGGTACTTGCTGTTCAGCCTGTCGTATATCTCGGCGTTCTCTTCCTCGCGGGTGAACACCTGCGTTATCCTTGCGCCCACGATATTCTCCTGCAAATAGGCGTTCATGTTGGAGGACTTGTTTGAAACGTCCTGCCATGCGCGGCGCTGCTGTTTCTTTATAGCGAACATGACCAGCATGAATATCGGCAGACCAGACAGCGCCACAAGTGTCAGCTTAGGGCTTACCATCAGCATGAACACCAGTATGAACACCATGTTCAATATCTCCATGACGAAGTTTATTATGCCGTTTGAAAGCATATCCGACACCGAGTTCACGTAGTTTATGACACGTATCAGTATCTTACCGTGAGGTCTGTCATCGTAATAGGTGAAAGGCAGTTTTTGCAGGTGTGCGAAGAGGTCTTCGCGTATATCGAAGATTATGTTCTGCCCAACGACGGTCATTATCCTGCCGCGTATGTTGCCCAGTATCGTAGCCGCCAGATTGAACCCCAGCAGACCGAAGCCCAGCAGCATCAGTTCTTTAACGTTTTTATCGGGAATGGTCTTGTCCAGCGCCCGCTGTGTCAGCAGAGGTCCGACAAGCCCGAAAACTGCCGCCGCCATGCTAAGCACCAGCGAAAGCACCATCTTGCCCTGATACTTCTTTATGTACACGTAGGAACGCTTCAGATGGGTAAAGTCGAAGGGAGCTTCCAGCTGTTCGTCCTCATCGTATTTATTTCTTGCCATTATGCCCCCACCCCGCTTTCAGCCTTGCAGTTTATGCCGCTTTGCAGTTCGTATATCTGTTTGTAGTAGCCTTCGCGCCTTATCAGTTCATCATGTGTGCCCATGTCGGCTATTTTGCCGTCTTGCAGAATGATTATCTTATCCGCGTTCTTTGAAGAAGATATTCGCTGGGCGATGATTATTTTAGTGCATTCAAAATCAAGACCGCCGCCAAGACTCTGCTGGATATAATGCTCGGTCTCCATATCCACCGCAGAAGTGGTATCATCGAGTATCAGCACCTTCGGCTTGATGGCTATTGCCCTCGCCAGCGAGATCCTCTGTTTCTGACCGCCCGAGAGACCCACGCCGCGCTCACCGACTATGGTATCGTACTTCATGGGCAGTTTCTCGATGAAATCGCTTGCCGCCGCCAGTTCGGCGCACCTGCGGACATACTCCTCTTCCAGTTCGCTGTCGCCGTAGGCTATATTGGAGTCGATAGTATCTGAATAAAGCAGAACGTCCTGTGTGGCTATGCCTATACTGCTTCTCAGCGTATGGAGTCTGTGCATGCGCACATTCAGACCGTCAACCAGCACCTCGCCCTTGTCACAGTCGAAAAATCTGGGTATAAGGTTTATCAGCGAGGTCTTGCCGCTTCCCGTTTCGCCCATGATGACCACAGTTTCACCCGGCTTGATGTGGAAGCTGATATTATCGAGTATCTTCTTATCGCCGATGGAGAATGTGACATTTCTGAACTCTATCTCGCCCCTCAGCTTTTCTTCGGTGTCCTCTGCGTCTGCGCGGTCAACTATGCGGGGAGCTTCATAGTATATCTCGATGACCTTGCTTGCCGATGCCATAAAGCGGTGGAAGTCGTTGACATAGTTGCCCATGTTCCTCATGGGGTTGCTGACCGCCCAGAGAAGTCCCGAAATAGCCACATACTGACCCATAGTGAGGTGCTGCTGTATCATAAAATATCCGCCGCACAGCAGCAGTATGACACTGAGCGCACCTGCCGCTATGTCGATGAACGGGTGATATTTCAGCCAGACCATAGCCGCTTTTATGTTTGCCGAGCGGTATTCTTCATCACGCATGCGGAACTTCTCGATCTCGTAGTCCTCTTTTGCGAACGCCTTTACCACGCGGTTGCCCGAGATATTCTCCTGTGCGGCAGTATTCAGCGCAGATGAAGTTTCCCTGACCTTGCGGTAAGCAGGTCCTGCATGGCGCGAGAACAGCCTTGTCACGAAGAAGATAACGGGAGTCATCGCCAGTATGCACAGTGCGGTGCGCCAGTCGATGGTGAAAAAGTATATCATGCTTGCGAGAAACAGCGCTATGCTCTCGACACAGCCCTTTATGACCCACGATACCATATGCCGCACCATGTCGAGGTCGCCCGTAAGCCTTGTCATAAGGTCGCCTGTGCGGTAGCGGTCGTAGAAATCCATATCCTGATTTTCTATCTTGCGGAACAGGTGCGTCCTTATTTTGTAGATCATGCCCTGCGATGCTTTTTCATAGTACATGTTGCAGGCATACTGCATGCAGGTACGCAGAAAAGTGAAGCCTATCATGCCTGCTATCAGCCATATCAGCAGATCGCGATGCTCTCGCAGATTAGCCGCCGCGTTCTCGTTCGAGATGAATGTATCTATTATCCGCGACTGGAAATAGGGTGCTGTTATGTAAAGCCCGTTACAGGCTATCGAAAGCACCAGCGCCGCGATATATGCCGCGCGGCTCTCTTTCATGTTCACCCACAGCCATTTCAGCTGGAACATATTCTTCCTCCTTAATGATAATGCCGTTTTTTACGGCTGTCGTGACGGCACACCGCCGGATCCCCCCAGACGGGAGATCTCCCCCTCCTGAAAAAAATTGTGATCATCCCGCTGAAACACCAAAATAAACGATGTTATATCGGGAACCAAATACAGTTGGCGGTTATCTTTACCCCGCCGCAGGCGGGGTAAAGATATGGGGCGCTCAATTATCCTTTTGTTTACCGCATTTTTAGTTGGTGTGCTAAAGGGATAGTCATAAAAAAAATTTATACAGCGATGTGCCTGACAGCCGAGATCTGAAATCCTATTAATTATAGCACAAGTGACCGTTATTGGAATAGTCAATACTATACTTTTCTTAACATATCCCATAATTAAAAGAATGGTAACGTTTTCGCAAAGCAATAAAGTATCTTATTTTACGCCTGAGCGCTTTACAGCTTTTGTGCGGGCGGTTTACGCTTTCTATTTACTGTGTTTTGCCGTGCCTGTGCTGTTCTTCCATAAATGCGTCAAGCACCTGCGCTTCTATCGCCTCACGCGCTGACGGAGTTATGGGGTGGACGATGTCGCGGTAGCTTCCGCTTTCATCGCGTCTGCTGGGCATGGCAACGAACAGCCTGTGTTCGCCCTGCACTATTTTAATATCATGCACTGCGAACACATCGTCAAAAGTAACGCTGACTATGCCGCGCAAACGTCCGTGTTCAAGTATTTTCCTGATCTTTATGCCTGTTATCTCCATGCTGTTTTCCCCCCTGATGATCTCTGCCGCGTCCGTAAAGACAGCGGGACGAGCGGGCGGCACAGACCGTTCCCGCCGCCGCGCCTGCCCCGCTGCAAAGCGGACGGGCAGATGCTTTTGACTGCAAAAATATTTTTACCCCAAATAAAAAAAATATTCGCAAAAGGTCTTTATTTTTCTGAAAAAATGTAGTATAATAAAATCGTATAGGTGTGTTGATATTATTTTGAAGAGAGGAGAGAAACTCAATGAGTTCTGTTCTTACAGAAGAGGTTCTTGATAAGATAAAACGTGTACATTTTATTGGCATAGGCGGTTCGGGCATGTACCCGCTGGCACAGATATTCCATTCAAAGGGATACGAGATAACGGGTTCTGACAACAATGAGACTGAGACACTCGATGCTGTTCGCAAGATGGGCATAAAGGTATTCTTAGGTCAGAAGGCTGAGAATATCGAGGGCGCTGAACTTATCATATACACAGCCGCTATAATGGCTGACAACCCCGAACTTATCGCCGCAAAAGCAAGCGATGCCATAGTCTGTGAGCGTGCGGAGATACTGGGTGTCATAACAAGCTGGTACTCGAACGCGCTGTGCGTGTGCGGCACTCACGGCAAGACCACGACTTCATCTATGCTGACGGAGATATTCGTTGATGCGGGCGAAGATATAAGCTGTGTCATCGGCGGAAAACTGCCGAGTATAGGCGGTTCGGGCAGAGCGGGCAAGTCTGAGAGCATGGTGTGTGAAGCCTGCGAGTATCAGGATCATTTCCTGAAACTTTTCCCTGATGTGGCGATAATACTCAATGTTGATGCGGACCATCTGGAATATTTCAAGAATATCGAAAATATCATAAAGAGTTTCCATAAATTTGCTGATATGGCGACAAAAGCTGTCATATTCAACGGCGATGATGCCAACACCCGCAAAGCGCTGGAGGGCATTTCGGGCAAGGAACTTATCAGCTTCGGCTGGGACAGAAAGAATGACTATTCTGCCGAGATAATAAGCAAACAGGGGCTTGTGACAAAGTTCAGGGTATTCTTTAAGGGCAAGGCTGCCGCTGAGATGGAGATAAATGTTCCGGGCGACCACAATGTGGTGAATGCGCTTGCCGCCATAGCCGCCGCAAGGTATTCGGGGCTGAGCTTTGAGGACGCGGCTAAGGGTCTCGCCGCTTTTCACGGCGCTATAAGACGTTTCCAGCTGATAGACAAGGTGGGCGGCATAACGATAGTAGATGACTATGCGCATCACCCTGCCGAGATAGCTGTTACGCTCAAAGCCGCTAAGGAGCTGGACTTCAACAGGGTGTGGGCAGTTTTCCAGCCTTTCACCTATTCGCGCACAGAGATACTGATGGACGATTTCGCACGCGCGCTGGAGATAGCTGATATATCGGTCATCACAGATATAATGGGAAGCCGCGAAAAGAACGAACACGGCATATACACCGAGATGCTGGGGGCTAAGACAAAAAACGCGGTATGGTTCGATACGCCGCATGATCTGGCTGACAGGCAGACTGCCGAGCAGAAAGAAAAGAATTTCGATGAATGCATCGACTACATCACTGACAACATGCAGGAGGGCGACATCGTTATAACTTTCGGCTGCGGAGATGTATACAAACTGGCAAAGAAACTGGCTAAAAGGCTGAATTCCGCCGATCAAGGAGGATACGATGAAAGTCACCGATAACGAGCGCAAGGTATTTGAATTTATAAAATCGCGTGTTGAGGAAGGCTATCCTCCCACAGTGCGCGAGGTGTGCAGTCACTTCGGTTTTAAATCAACTTCTACTGCCCACAGGTATATACAGAGCCTTACCGACAAGGGTTTTCTTAGCAAGGGCGATAATCAGAACCGCGCTATAAGGCTGGTGGGCGGCAACGGCATGCTGATACCGCTGGTGGGAACTGTTACAGCAGGCACTCCGATAACTGCCATTGAGTATGTCAGCGAGTACATCAGCTTTCAGCCTGCAAGACATTACAGCAACCCGCTTTTCGCACTTAAAGTAAGGGGCGAGTCGATGATAAACGCCGCCATTCTCGATGGGGATATGGTGGTGGTCGAACAGTCCCCTGTTGCAGAGAACGGCGAAATAGTCGTGGCTATGGTCGATGGTCAGGACGCTACGGTCAAGACCTTCTACAAAGAGGATGGGCATTTCAGGCTTCAGCCCGAAAACGATACCATGCAGCCCATAATAGTAGACAGTGTTGACATTCTCGGAAGAGTTGTCGGTGTTATAAGGTATATCTGACACTGACACTGAGTAAAGGAAAGGTAATAAGCAAATGAATATATCATGCAGATTTTGCGGTGCAAGCGTCGAAAGCACAGCGAAAATTTGCCCGGGGTGCGGCAAAGTCATGCCTGCCTACCGCGGGGCTGAACTGAAAAACAAAAGCAGTTTTTCTAACGCCGATAACAATGACGGTCTGACTGCGGGACGCATACGCGCACAGACACCGTATGCCGCCAACCGTTCGGGCAGGCAGATGGACAAACTCGACCCGAATTACGGCACGCCCAAAGCAAGGCGCGAACATCTGCCCGAAAACTATGACCCCAGAAAAGATAACGGCAAACTGCCTTTCCAGGCGGCTACGGGCAGCGGAAAGCAGTCTGCGCGCAGTATTATAGGACCAGGTATCGCGTATTTGATAAAGTTCATCATCATTATCGCCATCGGGCTTGTGCTGTATGCGGTGGGAAGAGTGTTCATAACCTCTCATTCGGGGTATGATTTCGATCTGGACAATGACATAAAACTCGCCAGCAAGAATTACAGCACCGCTTTCGACAACTATTTTGAAGAGACAAAGTGGTGGTTCGATTTCAGCAAGAACAAGGTGACTTTTACAGGCACGACCTCAGACGGGCATGAGTACAAAATGGTATTCGGCAGAGATGAGGACGGTCAGACGGCTGTTACACAGCTTCACATTGACGGCAAGAAGATCACCAATGAGGATAATAATATTATGAAAAATTATATCCTCGGCACTTTTATGGTCCAAGGCGAGATAAAGCATGCATCGGCACTCGGCAAGGGCGCTGATGAGATACAGGAATAACATAATAAACATAGCTGTCACAGCATTTGCCGAAAGGCGGGTGCTGTGATTTTTTTAGTGTGGGCAGGGCGTTTTAGCAGGGGCTTTTTTTCAACGGTTTGAGGGTTGGAAAGTTGAAAAGGGAGTGGGGTTTTGTGGGAGTGGGGCTGTGCGGGGCTTGTGAGGAGTGCGTTTTTTTCAACGGTTTGAGGGTCGGAAAGTTGAAAAAGGGAGTGGGGTTTTGTGGGAGTGGGGCTGTGCGGGGCTTGTGAAGAGTGCGTTTTTTCAACGGGTTGAGGGTCGGAAAGTTGAAAAAGGGAGTGGGGTTTGTGGGAGTGGGGCTGTGAGGGGCTTGTGCATCTTGCCGTGCATCTTGCCGTGAGCGTATAAAAAATGCAGGGAAAAGGTCTTGAAAACAGGAGAAAAATATGCTATAATGATATGAAAAGCTATTTTTGTTTATACAGGAGTAAAAGCCTATGATGATAATGAATTCCCTGTGCGCGTTGGCGCTGGGTTATGCGCTGGATATGATGCTTGGCGATCTTGGCGGCTCGATGAATCCCGTGAATATGGTCAAGCGGCTGGTGCAGAAGCTGGAAAACATACTGAAAAACGCCTATCTTGAGTCCCCCGAAGCACAGAATATGGCGGGCATAATGCTGGTGGTGATGACACTGCTGATCTGTCTGGGCATAAGCGCGGTGCTGGTGTTTCTGTGCTATAAGCTGAATGTGATCATCGGCATAATAATGGAAGGTCTGCTGTGCTGGTCCTCCATTTCGGGCAGGAACATGCGCAGAAACCTGCTGGGTGTTTATCGTGGTGTAAGGACCGATAATATCAGCAGTACACGCCGCTATCTCAAAAACCTGACCGACCGCGACATTGAAGATCTCAGTACTGCGGAATGCGCAAAATGCGCTGTTGAGGCGGCGGCTGAAAACGTGGTGGATATAGTGGTAGCTCCCATGTTCTGGGCATGCCTTTTCGGTGGAGTGGGCGCTGTGTTCTGTCGGGTAGTTAATATCATGGACAACATAGTGGGTTTCAAGGACGATGAACACCTGCATTTCGGCAAAGTCGCCGCAAAGCTGGACGATGTGGTGATGTTCCTGCCTGCAAGGCTTGCCGCCGCATTCATGCGCTGGGACGCGGCTTTTCTCAGGCTTGACAAGAAGAACGCCGCAAGGATATACGAGCGTGACAAGCGCCATTCGCCAAGCCCGAATTCGGGCTGTACAATGTCGGTGGCGGCAGGTGCGCTCGACATACAGCTGGGCGGCAGTGAGAGCAGGAACGGCTGCATGACGCGCAGACAGCTCATCGGGGACAACACTCACCCCATAGCTTCGGGAGAGGTGTTCTGGATAAGTCAGCTGCTGACAGGTACTTCCGCCGCCGCTATGGTATTCTGCGCACTGATGCGCACTGCGGTTTACCTGATAGCTATACAGTTCATCAAATAACACAATACTCCCAATTTTGATGTGTATTGCTGATGATACAAAATGGCTGTTCTTTCGTATTTTTCCCCCGCCTTCGGCGGGGGAAAAATACACAACCAAATTGGGATACACAAATAATGCGCAGGCGGGCAATTCGGCGAAGTGAAACGGATCGCCCGCTTTATGTTGGAAGGGTCTTGCTGTGCTGTAATGTGATGGCATGGCGGAGAAACGGTAATGCGCAGGCGGGCATTTCGGCGGGCAAAAAAAGCCGCCGGCTATTTTATGCCGGACGGGTCTTGCTGTGCTGTAATGTGATGGCATGGCGGAGAAACGGTAATGCGCAGGCTGGCTGTTCGGGCGGGCGAAAAAAAGCCGCCGGCTATTTTATGCTGCTGAAAGGCTGTTCGGGCGGGGCGTTAAAGCGGTATGAGCTTGCTTTTTCACACATCGGGTACGTGGGAAAGTATGGTGCATTTTCTGATACTATCACATAATACAAAGAAAGGTCGGTGAACAGTGTGGCTGATTTCGTGCATCTGCATCTGCATACAGAATATTCTCTGCTGGACGGCGCTTGCCGCATAAACGAACTTATGGCAAGGCTGAAAGAGATAGGTCAGACTGCCTGCGCTGTCACCGATCACGGAAATATGTTCGCGGCGATAGAGTTCTACAATGCATGCAGAGCGGCGGGCATAAAGCCGATAATAGGCTGTGAGGTGTATGTGGCGCGCGGAAACCGTCAGGATAAGAACTACGGTGAGGGCAAGCCCTATCACCTGATACTGCTGTGCGAAAACGATACGGGCTACAAGAACCTTATCAAGCTGGTGTCGCTGGGCTATACAGAGGGCTTCTACAACCGTCCCCGCATAGACCTTGCACTGCTGAGAGAGTACCATGAGGGGCTTATCTGCCTTTCGGGCTGCATAGCGGGCGAACTTGCGCAGAAGATAAGCAATACCAATTACAAGGGCGCTGTCGAGACTGCAAAGCTGTACCAAAGCATATTCGGTGAGGGCAATTATTTCATCGAGATACAGCGGCACAGAGATGCTGACGAACAGCGTGTGATGCCGTCGCTGGTGAGACTTTCGCAGGATACGGGCATACCCCTCTGCCTGACGAACGACTGCCACTACCTGCGGCGCGGGGACGCAGAGGCACAGCAGGTGCTTATGTGCATCTCAACTGCCACCACACTCGAAAACCCTGCTATAAAATTTCCGTCTGACGAGTTTTATGTGAAGTCTGCCGAAGAGATGGCACAGCTGTACCCTGCCATACCCGATGCTATGGAGAACACGGTGAGGATAGCCGAGCGGTGTAATGTCAGCATAGAGTTCGGCAATACGATACTTCCCTATTACAGCTACAAGGGCGTTGACGACAACGAGAAGTTCCTGCGGGATATGTGCCGCGAGGGTCTGCAAAAACGGTACGGTCAGCCGACGGAAGAAGCTGTGAAGCGCATGGAATATGAGCTTTCGGTCATAACTTCCATGGGATATACCAATTATTACCTGATAGTGTGGGACTTTATCAACTATGCAAAAAGTCACGATATACCCGTAGGTCCCGGAAGGGGTTCGGGCGCGGGCAGTCTTTGCGCTTACTGTATAGGCATAACCGATATAGACCCGCTGAGATATGACCTGATATTCGAGAGATTTCTCAACCCCGAACGTGTGACCATGCCCGATTTCGATATAGATTTCTGTGTCGAGGGCAGGCAGAAAGTGATAGACTATGTGGTGGACAAGTACGGCGCTGACCATGTGGCGCAGATAGTCACATTCGGCACTATGGCGGCAAAACAGGCGTTGCGCGATGCCGCAAGGGTCATGGGAGAGGCTTATGCTGTGGGCGACAAGCTGGCTAAAGCCGCACCGAGATGGCTGCCGCTTTCGGAGTCGGTGGAGAAGTCTGACGAGCTGAGACAGCTTTATGCAGACCCTTCCATGAAGCGCATAATAGATGCCGCCATGAAGATAGAGGGCATGCCGCGCAACATCTCGACCCACGCGGCGGGCGTGGTGATAACAAAAGAACCCGTTGACTGTTATGTGCCGCTGTATGCCCGTGAGGGCGCGGTATCGACACAGTACACGATGACGATACTGGAGCGGCTGGGGCTTCTGAAAATAGATTTTCTGGGGCTAAGCAACCTTACGATAATCAAGCACTGCTGTGACGAGATAAAAAAGACCCGCCCCGATTTTGACATAGAGAAGATACCGCTTGACGACAAGGCGGTATACGATATGCTTTCGCGTGGTGAGACTGAGGGCGTTTTCCAGTTTGAATCGGGAGGCATGACAAGCACGATAATGCGCCTGCGTCCAACGGGCATAGAGGATCTGATCGCTGTGCTTTCGCTGTACCGTCCAGGTCCTATGGACTCGATACCGAATTACATCAGATGCCGCCACGATCCGCGTCTGGTGCGCTACAAGCACCCTCTGCTGAAGCCGATACTGGAGGTGACTTACGGCTGTATAGTCTACCAGGAGCAGGTAATGCAGATATTCCGCACGCTGGCGGGGTATTCGCTGGGCAGGGCTGACCTTGTGCGCCGTGCCATGTCAAAGAAAAAAGCCGATGTGCTTGAAAATGAGCGCAAGGCTTTCATATACGGCGAAGAGGGCGTTTGCAGGGGCGCTGCTGCCAACGGTGTACCTGTGAACATCGCAAACGAGATATTTGATGACATGTCCAGCTTTGCAAGCTATGCTTTCAACAAGTCACACGCGGCGGCTTATGCGACGGTGGCTTACCGCACGGCATACCTGAAATGCCATTTCTTCCGCGAATACTTTTCGGCACTGCTGACAGATGCCATCGGGGAGAGCGCGGACAAGCTGTACACCTACATCGCCGCCGCAAGAAAACACGGCGTTAAAGTACTGCCTCCGCACATAAACAAGAGCGGAGCAGGCTTCGTTTCGGAGGGCAGTGATATACGCTTCGGGCTTTTGGCGATAAAGGGACTGGGAAGCAGTGCGACAGCCGCGATACTGCGGGAGCGTCAGCTTGGCGGAGATTTCAGGACACTGAACGACTTCTGCCGACGCATGCAGGGGCATGACATTCAGCATAGAATGGTGGAAGCCATGATAAAGGCGGGCGCGATGGACTGCTTTGAAGGCAACCGCCACGAAAAAGTCATCAACAGCGGCATAATCATCGGCGATCTGGGCAAGTCTGCCGCTGACCGCATCGAGGGTCAGCTGGACTTTTTCAGCGTGGGTCAGCCGCAGGGCGGTGAGGTGCTTGAAAAGCCCACGCTTTCAGCCGATGAATACGACACCGCCGCACTGCTGGAATATGAAAAGGAAGCGCTGGGCATGTATCTCTCGATGCACCCCATAGACCGCTGTGAGCCGTTCGCAAAGGCGGCAAACCTGACAGCGCTGGGGGAAATTTCGGCGGCAGGGCTTTCGGGCGACGGCAAAACGGCTGAGGTACTTGTGATGATAACAAAAATGCGCTCATTCGTCACAAAAAAAGGCGATATGATGTGCTTTGCCACCGGCGAGGACAAGAGTGGCGAGATGGAGATAGTGGTTTTCCCGAAAACCTATGAGAAAACAGGAAAACTGGTGAAGGAGAAGGCTGTGCTTCACCTGCGGGGGCGGGTATCGGTGAAAGCCGATGAACCGCCTAAGCTGATGGCAGATGCTATCGAAACAGGCAGTCAGTTCACCGAAAGGATGCTGGGCATGGGGATATGTCTGCGGCTGAACTCCACCGACAAGGAAAGGCTGGCGGAGGTGAAGGCGCTGGCGCAGAAGTATGCAGATGCGGGCGGCGCGGCGCTGACGATCTACTTTGCAGACCTCAGGCGAAAGACTGCGATAAAAGGTCTGCACAGGATACATGCAGACCATAGAGTGATGAACGAGCTGTATGATATTGTGGGCAGGGGCAATATTGCTTTTGGTTAAGATAAATGAAAAGGAGGGAACGGCATGACACCGATAATTTACAAAGTGGCACGTATAGACGGCGACTACGCACATCTCACCAACACCGAAAACGGTGAGGACATACTCGTGGCTATGGCACTTCTGCCTGATGAGACCGATGAGGGCATGACACTTAAATGGGAGAATTTCGAGTATTCGGTAATGTGATCATCCCGCTGATACACCAAAATAAACGATGTTATATCGGGAACCAAATACAGTTGGCGGTTATCTTTTCCCCCGCCTGCGGCGGGGGAAAGATAACATCAACAAGGTATTTTGCAGTGGTGTGCTAAAGAGATAGTCGTATTCGGTAATAGAGTGATCTTATATGGAACAACTGACGGCGGGAAGATTTTTCCCGCCGTTTTTGCTTGCAAAAATCGTGAGTATATGTTATAATGTCTATTACCGAATAAAAAACGGAGGACTTCTTATGAACATTAAAAATGTGAAGATATATACGATGGACAGCGAAGATACTATCATCGAAAACGGCTATGTCACCGTTGAGGGGAACATCATTACCGCTGTCGGTGAAGGCTCACCCGATAAGGATAACGAAGATGACATCGACGGCAGGGGTATGACCCTCTATCCCGGATTTATTGATGCGCATACTCACATGGGGCTGACCGGTGCGGGTGTAGGCATAGAGGGCGAGGATCTCAACGAAGAGTTCGACCCATGCACCCCACAGCTGGATATACTGGACGGCATAAACCCGCTGGACTATTCCTTTGAAATGGCAAGGCAGGCGGGCATAACTACGGTGATAGTTTCACCAGGTTCTACAAACCCCATAGCGGGCGCTGTCGTGGCGGTAAAGACTGACGGCAGACGCATAGACAGCATGGGCAGGGGGCGCATCGGCATGAAGATGGCGCTGGGCGAGAATCCGAAACTCACTTATATGGACCATGAACAGTCGCCTGTAACAAGAATGGCTGTGGCAAGCATAATAAAGGATAACCTCAACAAGGCACAGCGCTACATGCGCGACAAGGAACTGGCTGAGAGCGAGAGCGATATGCCCGACTATGACAGCGCTATGGAAGCGCTGATACCTCTGCTGAAACGCGAGATAAAGGCGCATTTCCACTGTCACCGCGCAGATGATATTTTCACTGCGGTGCGCATAGCCAATATGTTCGACCTTGACTACATACTGATACACTGCACTGACGGTCATCTTATCGCTGAGGAACTGGCGGGCGAGAAAGTAAGCTGTGTGGTGGGTCCTGTGATATGTGACAGGTGCAAGCCCGAGATGGCTAACCTCACCCCGAAAAATGCGGCTGTGCTGAAAGAGAACGGTCTGGAAGTGGCTGTATGCACCGACCATTCGGAAGTGCCGATAGAATATCTGCCTGTCTCAGTGGGTATCTGCATCAAGAACGGGCTGAGTTTCTATGACGGCGTTAAGGCTGTGACTTCTTCGGCGGCTAAGATAGTGGGAATTGATGATATAACAGGTTCGTTAGAACCTCGCAAGCTGGCTGACATGGTGCTGTTTGAGGGCAACCCGTTTGAAGTTATGTCAAGCCCCTCGCTTGTGATGATAGATGGCAAAGTCGTTCGCAGGGAGGGTGTGTGATGGGCATACTTTACGTTGTGGGCACGCCGATAGGCAATCTGGGCGATATGACCTACCGCGCGGTGGAAACGCTTGAAAAGGTGGATCTCATCTGCGCTGAGGACACAAGAGTTACCATGAAACTGCTGAACCATTTTGAGATAAGACCGAAAAAGCCCCTGATATGCTATCAGGAACACAATGCCGCACACGCAGGCGAGCAGATAATCGAGCGGCTTATAGCGGGCGAAAATGCCGCGATAGTCACTGATGCGGGCATGCCCTGCATATCAGACCCCGGTGAAAAGCTGGTGAAGCTGTGTGCCGAGAACAACATAAAAGTCGAGGTAGTGCCAGGACCTTCTGCGGTCATATCGGCGCTGGCGATAAGCGGGCTGAATACTTCGAGATTTCGCTTTGAGGGCTTTCTGTCGGTGAACAAGCGGCAGAGGTATGACCATCTGGCGCAGGTGAAAGATGCCCGCGAAACGCTGATATTCTACGAAGCCCCCCACAAGCTGCACAAGACGCTGAGGGATATGCTGGAATATTTCGGGGACAGGAAAATATCGCTCTGCCGAGAACTGACAAAACTGCACGAAGAAGCCATACGCACCACACTTTCGGCGGCGCTGGAGATGTATCCCGATAACAAGGCGGCAAAAGGCGAGTTCGTGCTGGTGATAGAGGGTGCGTCAGAAGAGGATATAGCTGAGGCTGAGACTATCGAACAGGCATTCGCACAGGTGCAGGCACTTGTGGAAAAGGGCGTGCGCGGCACTGATGCCTGCCGCGAGATAGCAAGGGCAACAGGCTTCGCTAAAGGCGAACTTTATTCGATGCTGGTAGAAAACAACAAATGATCCCACGTTTCGGCAGAACTGATATTGCGGCATTATAGCGATACGCCTTAAAATTCAGACAAAATCCGGTCACAAAATCCATAGATACGAGCTTTTGCGACTGGATTTTGTGAATTTAAACAGTTGGATCGCTATGGCGATACACGGCGAAAGCGGGAGAAAAACGTTCACGATGAAGGAGTGATACTATGTTAAAGAAACTCACAGCTGCCGCAGCAGCACTGGTAATGGTACTCATGCCCGCAGCGGGCAGCGCATTCGGCGCGATGGCGGCAGGTATCCCTGCGGCTGAGGACAGCAGCGACTTCGTGTCGGACTGCACAAGCACCGCAGGCTACGAATATCTCGGCACTATGGACAAGGGCAAAGAGATGCAGAAGTTATATGACAAGATGTATGATGTCGCCCTTGAACTGTGGAACGACACCGAACGCACAGTGGGCAGCTACTACGGCTACAACTGCTATTCGGTGCTGATGAACGGCGATCTTACTGCCGCTGAAGCCTCGATAGTCTACTACACTTTCAGAGATGACAACCCGATCTTCTACTTTGTCAGCGAACATTCGGCGTGCAGTGAAAAAGAGTTTCTTATGGTAGTTGACGATGATTATGTTTCGGGCAGTGCAAGGGCTAGGGTGCAGAATAACATCGAAAGCTATGTAAAAACGGTGGCTGAAAAGGCATCGGGCAGGGCTTATGACAAGGCTAAGGCTGTGCATGATGTGCTGACCCATGACCTCGAATATGCGTTTGAAAGCAACGGTACGCCTTCTGCGGAAGCATGGGCGCACAACATAGTGGGCGCTGCCGAAAAGGGCAAAGGCGTGTGCGAGACTTATGCGCGTACTTTCCAGGTGGTGCTGAATTATCTCGATATTGACAACTATTTCGTCAGCGGCACAGCGGACGGAGGTGAACATGCGTGGAACGCGGTGCGGCTCGATGACGGCATGTGCTATTATATCGACTGCACATGGGACGACATTCTGGGCGATTACAGGTACTTCGCAAAAGGCGAACAGTTTATGAGCGAGGATCACACACCTCATAAGCCCAGCTCCAGCTATCAGGATTTTCTCATCGAACTGCCTGATATAAGCGATACCGATTTTGACCCCGAAAAATACATGCCCGCTATCGACAGCACAGATTATGATGTAAACTGCGACGGCAAAGTGAATGTTACTGATATATCGGTAGTTGCCGCACATGTCAAGAACCTCAGACCATTAACGGGCGAAAGACTCCAAAAAGCTGACCTGAACGGCGACGGAAAGATAAACGTAGCAGATGTCGTCAAGCTGGCGGCGAGGGTAAAGGGCATACGATGAACTTTTATAGCGATCCGGCTGTTTAAATTCACAAAATCCAGTCGCAAAAGCTCGGATCTATGGATCTTGTCTGAATTTTAAGGCGGATCGCTATAATGCCCGCAGTTAAAGTTAACGCGATGACCGTATCTGCGGGCGGGGTATATTGACAGAACATGTCAGCTGCCATGACTAAGGAGAGACATAATGAAAAAAAAGATGATAGCGCTCAGTTCACTGGGGGTCGCGCTTCTGTCAGCTTGTCTGATAAAAAGCACGGCGGTACAGGAGAAATCCAGCTATAAAAAACGAGCAGAAATAACGAAAAGCACGGCAGAGGAAACGTCAGAAGAAACGGCGGAGGAAACATCCGAAACACCCGATGCCGATGAGGGCGATGAAAATGCGCTGTATGACACAAAGCCGATCTCACAGGCTTATCTTACGGGCGATACCTCAGCGCTGGACGATTTGCAGTGCGATATACTCAGCCGCGCAAAGAAGGTCATAGAACAGTGCGTGACTGATGGTATGACCGACTATGAAAAAGAACCGGCTATACACGACTACATGATAAAAAACATCACCTACGACAAGGGGCATCTGAGCATTTTCGGCGAGACAGGCGAACACGCGGCTGACCCATACGGTGCGCTGTATGACGGTGAGTGCATTTGCAGCGGCTACACCACCACTTTCCAGATGTTCATGGATATGCTGGAGATACCGTGCTTATCCATTATGGCTTCTGCCGACGGCGGCGAGGAGCATGCTTGGAACATGGCGCAGATAAACGGTCACTGGTATTATGTTGATGTAACGTGGGACGACCCTGTTCCCGACAAGGACAACAGACCGATCAGCCACACATATTTCAACACATCAAAAGAGGTGATGCTGAAGCGGCACGAATGGGACAGCAGTGCTTACCCAAAATGCGACAGCACTGAGGACAGCTTTATCGCCCATGAACTTACGGAAGTGAGCAGTCCCGACGAAATATGCGCCATTTTGGAAAATGCACTGGAAAGCGGTCAGGAGGATATATATATAGTGCCGACCGACACAGAAGGCTGGAATCTCGAAAAAAACGAGAACATCAACAAACAAGTTTCAGCGAATTACATCAGCGATGAACTCGCCGAAGCATATTTGAAATTTCTGGCGGCACCCGAGGAGCGTTTCGTGGCATGGAAAATGCTCGAATTCGATGGAAAAGTGATCGTTGCAGGATATATCTCTTACAACAAATAAAGCTGTGCCGTTTACAGGCAAACAGAAAAGCCGTGCCCGAACCATCGGACACGGCTTTTTTCAGCACAGAAAAACGGTACAGCATACGCCTGCGGGACTTTTCTCAAAATCCAGACGCAGTACGGCATCGCCTATCAGATCATCGTAATACCAGCTTTCGCTGTAAAAATCGTTGGGCGTGCTGTACCTTTGCGGCAGACCCAGTTCGCGCTTTACAGCATTCCTGTCAAGCCCCAGCACGGGCAGGTCAAAGGGTCTCTCAAAGCGTATCGTGCGCAGAGTGGACGTGTCATCGCTGAAAGACAGCGAAACACCCGCATCTCTGAACCTGACATCACGGCTGTTCACCGTGTCGCCGCCCGAAGGCTTCAGCAGAAGCCTTTTCATAAGTGTGCGCTCAGCATCGGCAGCTGTCATGCCCGGACGCAGTGAGGTGAACCTTGCCGCAGGCAGGTCTTTGCCGAAACATTCCAGTTCATGCGCTGACAATACGCACATGTCATCGCACCTTATCAGCACGGCTTTTTCCGCTGTTGCCGAGAAAGACGAGAACATCTCGGTGAGTATATTGAAGCTCTCACGGGCTTCATCGGGGTCAAGCCCCGTCCCCAGCATGACTGTTGGGTGGTAGTTATGGGGACTGTATAACGGACTTACCTCGACCTGTGCGGCGAAACTGCGGAAAAACAGCAGGTTCGCTTTCATTATGCTCATAGTTCTGCGGCATTCAAGCCCCGCAAAAAAGAGTCCGTTTTCGGCATCATAGCGTTCAGTGACCGCCGAACAGAACATGACCTCTATCATCTCCTGCGAAAGGGCGGTATTTTCAAACAGCTCTAATACAGCTTCCTCGTTTCCCGCAAGAAATCTGATAATGCTCACGCGCGGTCTTATCCCCTTTTCTATCATGGCACTGCCGCACATCATGCACATGAGTTTTGCTGTGTTTTTTGCGTCCAGCTCCAGCGCTATCTCATACTCGCTCATTCCGATCTCCCCCTGCATTACTCATTTTTCCAGCGCTTTAAGGTAGTACTGCTTCATGGTCAGCGCGTCTATGTCCTGTGTGCCCGCGCTCTCGCAAATGAATGTGGGCGCCAGTCCTCTTTTCGCCACAAGCTCCATCAGCGGCTCATAGTCAGGACCGAAGCCGTTGTTCTCAGCAAATGTCAGGTGACGCTTTTCGCCGCCCGACACAGTAAATTCTATCTTAGAGAAATGCGCATGAAAGACTTTCAGCCTGTCCTCACCCAGCTTATTGCCGATGGCATCGAGTATCTGCGCGTATTCCTCTTTGCCCTTTATCCAGCCAAATTCCCTTGCATTTAAGTGCCCGAAGTCGATACAGGGCAGGAAGCTGTCATCAAGCGCACAGAGTTCCAGCACCTCGTCCAGGTCGCCCAGCTGATTTACCTTGCCCATAGTTTCGGGGCAGAAGATGATGCCGCCAAGCCCCTGTTCAACAGCCGTTTTCCTCGCCCGAATGAGGGTATCCTTTGCCAGTTCGAGGGCTTGTGCGCGGGTCATTTTTGCGCACGAACCGCTGTGTATGACTATCCGCTCAGCCCCCAGACGCTTTGCCGCATCTGCCGACTGCAAGATATAGTCGATGCTTTTATCGCGCTTTTCTGACTCAGTGCTTGAAAGTGAAATAAAATAGGGCGCATGCAGTGAAACGGTCACGCCATGTTCCTCTGCCTTTGCCCTAAGTGATGCCGCCAGCTTATCGCTGACCCTGACACCTCTGCCGCACTGATATTCAAAGTGATCCAGCCCCATTCGGCTGACCCAGCCGGGCAGCTGTAATGACGACTTGCATTCAGCCGAAAATCTGTCACTGCCGCCCGCAGGTCCGAACTTTGCCTGCATCAGCCTTCGTCCTTGACGTCTGCCGCTACTTTGATGGAAATGATATGCGAAAGATTGAGGTAGATAGACTCAGCCGCTTTCTCAATAACTATCCAGTCGTTGGAAATATCTCTCAGCACATAGTTGCGATACTCACCGTCAGTGGTCGAAAAATTACAATTAACTCCTATCAGTTCTCTGAAAAAATCACTCATGTCAATGACCTCCGTTTTATTTATTTCGGCGTTTCGCCGTTATTTACTCAGCTTCGGCAGAAAAGGCTTCTCGCAAGCCCTTTTGAACCGAAAAGGCAGGCTTTCTTCGGGCTTTATGGGGAAAACGAATATCGAGCGTATCCCTTTGAGGTTAGAGCCCATCACATCTGTAAATATCTGGTCGCCCACAGCCGCGACCTCGCGGTTTTTCAGCCCCATGCGCTTTATCGCCCTGCTGTACCCGAAAGTCAGCGGTTTAGCGCCCTCGCACTCGAAATCAAGCCCCAGCTGTTCTGCAAACGGTGTGACTCTCGGTGCGTGGTTGTTTGAAACTATCATCAGGCTAATGCCTGCCGACTTCATTTTCTCTATCCAGTCAAGGCTTGACTGCGGCACAACGGGGTTGTTGTGTGTCGTGAGGGTGTTGTCAAGGTCGAGCAGAAGCCCTTTTATCTGCTTTTTACGAAGAAATTCGGGTGTTATATCCACCACCTTGTCGAACACGTAGGTGGGCTTGAAAAAAAATATCATTATTTAACTTTCCTTTTTCTTAATTTATATACAGCATACATCGTCAGGTTCACCGGCACCGCGACACACATAAACAGCGACAATATGATAGAGCAGACAAACCGTTTGACCATATTATACCTGCCTTTATTTAGATAATGTTCACATTCATTATAACATAAAATCTTGGTAAAGTAAAGTCTTTTATACAAAATAAAATATGGCTGTCCCTTTAGCACACCACTGCAAAATACCTTTATCAATGGAGAACAACTGAGGTGATGTTATCTTTCCCCCGCCGCAGGCGGGGGAAAGATATACGCCAACCAATTTTGATGTGTATTGCTGATGATACAAAATGGCTGTTCTTTCGTATTGTTCCCCCGCCTTCGGCGGGGGAACAATACACAACCAAATTGGGATATTCCCGATATAACATCGTTTATTTTGGTGTATCAGCGGGATAACCACAAAATAAAA
This sequence comes from uncultured Ruminococcus sp., assembly GCF_902762735.1. GTDB lineage: Bacteria > Bacillota > Clostridia > Oscillospirales > Ruminococcaceae > Hominimerdicola. The sequence goes on along the minus strand of NZ_CACWPP010000037.1, from coordinate 12,616 downwards.
TATGGCTGTCACGCTGACACACCATACTAAACAGCCAAAGTTCGCGGCACGCTGAAGTGAACGCCGCAAAAGAAAAAGCGGATACCAAAGTATCCGCTTTTTTAAATTCATATCAATACTTGCGCTTACGAGCAGCTTCGGACTTCTTCTTGCGCTTTACCGAAGGCTTTTCGTAGTGTTCTCTCTTACGAACCTCAGCGATAACGCCATCTCTTGCGCATGATCTCTTAAAACGCTTGAGAGCGGTATCCAGAGTTTCGTTCTTGCCAACACGAATTTCTGCCAAAATGTTTCCCTCCCTTTGCCACCTGTGACAGAGGTAATCATTCAACCGCTCCCGCACACCACAAGGGTGATAGTGAAGGTCTGCTTTGTGCAAACTTGTAACGCAAAAACGTCATTCTCTGTCTAAGATCTGCGGAAACATGACAGTCGAATAAATTACAAATTTATTATACTATATTTCACCCGAAAAGTCAATAGCCTTGAAAATATTTTTAAAATTTATCTGCAAATATTTTCGTTCATATTTTGGTTATTTTGACAATAATATACAAAAAACGTCATCGGACGGCGTGGTAAAGAAAACTGCCATTATTACTTTACCACGATATTTACCAGCTTATTAGGAACATATATCTCCTTGACAACAGTTTTGCCGTCAATGAGTTTTGCTATGCTCTCCTCAGCCTTTGCATCAGCCAGCACCTTGTCCTTAGCTTCGTCCTTAGCGATGTTCAGCTTTGCCTTTACCTTGCCGTTGACCTGTACAGCGATCTCGACAGTGTCTTCTACCAGTTCAGCTTCATCGTAGGTCGGCCAGCTTTCGTAAGCGATGGTATCATCGTGACCCAGAATGCTCCATATCTCCTCACCGATATGCGGCGAGATGCAGGACAGCATCTTGATAAGACCCTCAGCATACTCTCTCGGGCAGCTGCCGTTCTTGTAGACTGCGTTCACGAATATCATCATCTGTGCGATCGCTGTGTTGAATGCCAGCTGTTCGTAGTCATCTGTGACCTTCTTTACAGTCTGGTGGTATACCTTAGTCAGCGCACCGTTGTTATCTTCGGTGATATTGCTTTCTTCGGTAAAGAAGTTCCACACTCTGTTCAGGAAGCGCTTTGCGCCCTCAACACCGCTCTGGCTCCAGGGCTTGGAAACTTCCAGAGGTCCCATGAACATCTCGTAGAGTCTCAGGGTATCCGCGCCGAAATCTCTGATTATATCAGATGGGTTCACGACGTACTTCGGGAAGCGCTTGCCCATCTTTACGCCGTTCTCGCCCAGTATCATGCCCTGATGCACCAGCTTCTTGAAAGGCTCTTTGGTAGGTGCAAGACCCTTATCGTACAGGTATCTGTTCCAGATACGCGAATACATCAGATGACCTACCGCGTGTTCGGGTCCGCCGATGTAGAGGTCAACAGGCATCCAGTGTTTCAGCAGTTCCTGATTTGCGAACTCCTTGTCGTTGTGCGGGTCGATATATCTCAGGAAATACCAGCTCGAACCTGCACTGCCAGGCATTGTGGAAGTTTCGCGAACGCCCTTTATGCCGTTTCTGTCGTACTTTTTCCATTCGGTCGCGTTCTCAAGAGGTGCTTTGCCGTTCTTACCCTTATAGTCGTCCAGTTCGGGCAGGATAAGGGGCAGTTCTTCATCATCGAGTACATGAATGCCGTTCTCGGTATGAACCACAGGCACAGGTTCGCCCCAGTATCTCTGGCGTGCGAATATCCACTCACGGAAGTGGTAGTTGACAGTGCGCTTTGCTCTGCCCATCTTCTCCAGCTTGACGGTGATGGCTTCCTTAGCCTCCTCAACGGTCAGACCTGTGAATTCCTCAGAATTTATCAGCTTATAGCCCTTGCCCAGATACTCGGTCTTTTCCATAGCGGCATCGGTAACGTCGATGTGACCGTCCTTGCCGTCGATGACCTGTATCATGTCGATATTGTGGGCAACCGCGTACTCAAAGTCACGCTGGTCGTGGCTCGGTACAGCCATTACCGCGCCTGTGCCGTAGCTTGCCAGCACGAAGTCGCCGATGAACATGCGCACTTCCTTGCCGTTTACTGGGTTTATGCAGGTAACGCCTTTCAGCTCACAGCCCGACTTGGTCTTGTTCAGCTCGGTGCGGTCCATATCGTTTTTCTTCTTGGTCTCGTCAATATAAGCCTGAACTTCCTCGCGGTTCTGCACCCTGTCCAGCAGGCTCTCGGTGATAGCGCCGTCGGGGGCGAGCACCATGAAAGTGATGCCGTAGATGGTTTCGATACAAGTGGTGAAGATGGAGAACTTTCCGCCGCCCACTATATCGAATTCCACCTCAACGCCTGTTGACTTGCCTATCCAGTTGCGCTGCATGGATTTTGTTGACTCGGGCCAGTCTATCTCGTCAAGACCCTCCAGCAGTTTTTCTGCAAAAGCGGGCTGGTCGATGACCCACTGCTTCATGTTCTTTCTTACAACGGGGTAGCCGCCGCGCTCGGACTTGCCGTCGATGACCTCATCGTTTGAAAGCACAGTGCCCAGCTCTTCGCACCAGTTTACGGGCATGTCGATATATTTTGCATAGCCGTCCAGGTAGAGCTGTTTGAATATCCACTGTGTCCACTTGTAGTACTCGGGGTCAGATGTAGCTATCATCTTCGACCAGTCGTAGTCAAAGCCCAGTTCTTTCAGCTGTTTGGAGAAAGTCTTGATATTCTCCTGAGTGAAGCCGTTGGGGTGGTTGCCTGTTGTCACCGCATACTGTTCGGCAGGCAGACCGAAAGAGTCATAGCCCATCGGGTGCAGAACGTTGTAGCCCTGCATTCTCTTCATTCTGGAAACTATATCGCTGGCGGTATAGCCTTCGGGGTGACCTGCATGCAGACCCACGCCTGACGGATAGGGGAACATGTCAAGCGCATAGAACTTAGGCTTGCTGAAATCCCAGACATCTGTTTTGAAAGTCTCATGCTCCTCCCAATACTTCTGCCATTTTTTCTCAATGGCGCTGTAATCGTAATTCTTCATTAAAATTCATCACCTTTTGAAATGTTATGATATGCCCGTCCTTACGGGCGAAAAAATTCCAACTCTTATTATAGCATATTTTTCCGCGCTTTGCAATACCCTGCAAAGCCTGTTTTTATAAATCTGCGGTATACCTTCCGCCCTTGCAGACAAAAAGTGCGCCGCCGATATATCAGCCGCGCACTTTTTATTTTCTCCCAATTTTTATGTGTATTGCTGATGATACAAAATGGCTGTTTCCCAATTTTTATGTGTATTGCTGATGATACAAAATGGCTGTTCTTTCGTATTGTTCCCCCGCCTTCGGCGGGGGAACAATACACAACCAAATTGGGATTTTATTTTATGGTTATCCCTTTAGCACATCAATTGAAATGCGGTAAATATAAGGATAATTGAGCGCACAATATCTTTTCCCCGCCTGCGTCGGGGGAAAGATATACGCTGACAACCTTAGATCCCGCAGAACCAATGTTTTTGTGGCGTGTCAGCGGAATAACCATGTTTTATAATATCTACTTGTTTTCGGCAAGATAAGCGTCAAGGTCGATGGGCCAGCTTTTGAGGTCGGGCAGTTCATCAAGAGTAAGGACCTTTTCGCTTGCGTATATCTTATCCCACATATCAAAGGTGGTATACTGTTCTGACAGCTGTTTGTCCTTTATGGTGAACTCGCCGTTCCATGTGGCAAAGTATGACCATCTTGTGCCTTCATTGAAAGCGGCATCGGGGTCGAACATCGAGCCGTTCTCGGTCTCGGCAATTATCTTGCTGCCCGAAGGTGAGCACTCTGCCAGAAATTCGTAATACTCCTTCTGCGAAGAACTGTCTTTCTCGGCAGGGTAGCAGTCGTATCCCACTATGTCAACATACTCGTCGCCCGGATACCAGTCCTTGTTCTGCGCATTCCAGACCCATATCAGGTTATTCAGCTGATACTCGTTAACGAACTTGTCGTACATCAGCTTGTAGAGTTCGAGGTAGGCTTTTTTGCCCGATGCGCCCCACCAGAACCATGCCTTGCCCGGATATTTCGGGTCGCCCGCCGCTTCGTGAAGAGGTCTCCAGAGTATCGGCACATCGGCATCAGCCAGAGGTTTCAGCTGTTGTGCCATATTATCAAGTTCGGCAACTATGGCATCATAGCCCTCTTTATCCTCACCGCTCATGGCTTTGCCAAGATCGAAGCTGGTGCTGTCGGTGTAGAAGCCCCTCCACCAGGGCTGGCCGTTGACTTCCAGATACTTTGCGGGTGCATGCCAGTGCCAGCACATTGTAACTATGCCGTTATTGTTGTTGTACCAGTCCATCGCCTGGAGAGGCACCATATCTCCGCCGCCCACCTGATGGTCTATCATGGTGGATATGCCCAGATTTCCCACATCAAGACCCAGTATGGCGGGAGACTTGCCTGTGCGCTTGTCTATCTCCTTGAACTCGCGGCTGTCCTTGCCCTCATTATCGCCCGAATACTGACCCGAAATGGTATACTTGCCGTAGCATGCCCGCATGAAGCTGTACAGCCTTTTCGCGTTGTCGCTGGCGTTGGGGTTGCAGAGGTCGGGCGTGACCTCGAACTTTGAAATATCCACCGCAGGTGCAGGCACTATCTTCAGGCTGTCCAGGTAGATATGTCCCGTATCGCCGCGAACGCCCAGCGTGTGCTTGCCGCCGTCTATCAGCACGCTTTCAGCCCTGACCTCAGCGAACTTCGGGTCTTCTGCCCTGAACTTTACTGCCGCATTGCCGTCAACGGTTATCAGGTTCATCGAACCCTTGTTGTCGGTCGCCATCGTCATTATAATGTCGTAACTGCCTTTCGCGGGAAGTTCCACCTCAAAGGTGACTTCATCGCCCTGTTCGGGCACAGCCACATAGCCCTCGCCCGAAAAATCGCCCGCGAACGCCTTATCCATCACGAACGACTGGTTGACCATCTCGCCGCTCTCGCCCTCGACAGTCAGCTCAAAATCGGCAGGCACGTCATATTCGTCAGTCAGTTCGGAAAGGTCAAAATCGCCGATAGTTTCCGTCACAGGCGCTTTTTCCTTGACCTCACTGCTTTCTGCCGCAGAACTGTTTTCCGCCTTGCTTTCGGCTTTTTCGCCGCCGTTCTCACCACAGCCGAAAAGCCCCGCGCTGATGGTAAGTGCAAGTGTCAGCGCCAGCATTTTTTTGATATTACCCTTCATTTAAATACCCCCGTTTCACCTTGAAACTCTCTAGCAATCCAACTATTTAAATTCACAAAATCCGGTCGCAAAAGCTCGGATATATGGATTTTGTGACTGGATTTTGTCTGAATTTTAAGGCGGATTGCTATATATACAGCAAACGGCATTCACTTCATATGATGCCGTTTGAAATATCCTTTTTTCTCTCATACATTATCCGCAGTGGGCGGAGTTATCTTTGTATCGCGCAGGAATTTCCTGTAAAACCATCTTGTGAAGCGCATGGGCAGTACAAAAAGCATCAGCTGTAAAAAGCAGGGCGGAAAGAAATCCCTGAAACCTATATAGCCCTCAATGAACAATTTCCAGCGCACTGCCACAAAGCCCTTTGTCAGCCGCCAGCTGCGGCGTATCTCGGGTGTGCTTTCACTCACGCGGTAGCGCACCAGCACTTCGGGGATATTCTGCCCCACCGCGCCGTTTGCCAGCATACGCACGGCAAACTCGTAGTCCTCGCAGAGTTTCAGGTCACTGTACCCGCCGACTTCCATCGCCTTGCTTTTACGGAAAGCCACCGTCTGCCTGTTGAACGGGTTGCGGCGCTTTGAATAGCTGAGTATATCTTTCTGCACCAGCGGCACTTTTTTCAGCGAGATGGTCTTGTCGGTATAATCATCGAACTCCTCCACGAAACTGCCGACAATATCAAGTTCGGGCATCACCGCAAACATCAGCATCTCCTTCATGCACCTGTCGGGCTTTGAAACATCGTCGCTGTCCATGCGCACTATATATTCGCATCTGCATGCCTTTATGCCCTTGTTGACCGCTTTGCCCGCACCAACGTTCTCATCTATGCGCACTATGCGGAATATTTTTTTGTACTCATTCTGGAAAGACTTGATTATCACATCAAGCTCATTGGTCAGCTTGCCGTCACAGACCAGCACGAAATCAGAGGGCGGGTAGGTCTGTTTCAGCATAGATTCAAGGCTCTGGTTCAGATTTTCGGGCATTTCCTTGTCGTACACCGACATCAGCACACTATATTTCGGCAATTTATAGCCAGCCACACTGCCAAGTATATGCCGTGACTTTTTTCTTCCTGTCAGCCGTGCCATGCAGAACGCCTCCTTTCCCACCAAAAACATCATCGAGCCCGCTGTGGGCAGGTAAATTTTTACATAGTATATACTATATATGTTATATGTAGTCTAATTTTATCATATCCCCAAAATAAAGTCAAGATGTAAAATATGAATAACACGGGATCGGTTCTGCGCTTCCCTGATGCGGCGCGAAAAAACAGGCGTTTTTTCAATGTGATCATCCCGCTGATACACCAAAATAAACGATGTTATATCGGGAACCAAATACAGTTGGCGGTTATCTTTCCCCCTCCGAAGGCGGGGGAACAATACGAAAGAACAGCCATTTTGTATCATCAGCAATACACATCAAAACTGGGAGTTCAAAATAAAACTGCGTGCGCGGACAGCGCAGACACAGATGCGGCTGACACAGTGCCGTCCCTTATATTATTTGGGCATAGAGGACTGTTATCAACGGAGAACATGGGGCTTCCCTGCCGATGAGGGCTGTCACACATCACAATACGGACAGGCGACAATTAATGACCATTGGTCATTTTGCCAATTGACAACATTTGAGCCAGATGGTATAATAATGCAAATAAATGACCAACAGTTAGTAAATTGGCGCATATTTTACTAAAAATAGCAGATAGTTTTGTTAATAATTTGTAAAATATCAGGAGATAACTTGAAAACCCCTTTAAAAAAATTTCAAAAGATGTTATAATAAATTTGTATGTGCGAGTTTAGTTTTGTGCTGTGACCGAAAGGCGGAGATCAGATTTGGAAAACAGAGAAGATACGGCGCTTTCGGGCGGCGGGTCGGTGATAAAGCCGCTGCTTTCGATGATATGCAGGTGGGGCGCTGTAATGACAGCATTCTGCTTTGCGGTGACGCTGTTGTGGGGCTTTAAGTTCTCTCAGCTTCTGGGGTTCGGCATCGGCTACGCTTTCATGTGCGGGCAGTATATGTATTTCGGACGGTGCTGTGAAACAGCTGTCACGCTGGACAGAAAAGCCGCCGTCAGGAAGATGCGCACCTGCTATGCGCTGAGGATGTCGGCGCTGGTGCTGATAAGCTGTGCCGCCGCATATACGGGTCTTGCAAACTTTACGGGTGTGCTGATACCTCAGCTTTTCCCGCGAATGATACTAACAGCCGATCACTTCATCGGCAGGAAAGGATAGGCGTTTATGGAAGGATTAGGTGACGGTCCCAAGATCGTCTTTACGATAGGTCCGCTGATTTTTACGGAAACGGTGGTAATGGGCTGGCTGATAATCGTTGTGGTCACACTGCTTTGTCTGTGGCTGACCAGAGACCTCAAAAAGAAGCCCGAAAGCAAAAAGCAGATAGTGGCTGAGATGTTCGTTGGATTTGTCAACAACATGGTCAGGACTTCGATGGGCGAGAAGATGATGTACTACGCCCCGTACATCGGCACACTGCTGGTATCGGCGGTGCTGGGCGCACTGATAAGCATGGTGGGTCTGCGTTCGATGACGGCGGACATAAACGTTACGGCGGCGTGGGCGATAGTCACATTCGTGCTGATAACGTTCCACAAGATAAAGGCGAACGGTTTTCTGGGCTACCTCAAGGGCTTCGCACAGCCTGTGGCTTTCATACTGCCGCTGAACCTTATCAGTGAGATAGCTACTCCCGCTTCGATGGCGTTCCGTCTTTTTGGCAACGTTGCGGGCGGCATGGTAATAACAGGTCTGCTGTATTCGGCGCTGGGAAATGCGTCTGAGGCACTGCATCTGCATTTTGAGTTCGCTTCGTGGGCATTCAGCGTATTGCAGGTAGGTATACCTGCGGTGCTGTCGGTATATTTCGACCTGTTCTCGGGCTGTATACAGGCATACATATTCTCTACGCTGACGATGGTTAACGTTGCGGCGGCGGCAGAAGAATGATATGAAAAGCCCGAAGCTGAGGAACTTTCTGTCGGCGGCAGAGAGTACCTGTGGGCGTACAGATATGATGAAAACGATATTTCGGTCTTCCCTGTTATATCTTACCCGCTGTCTGTGCCTAAAGACAACAGGCGGCTGACGGTAAGGGTGTTTTTCAGGGAATATCAGCCCTGCATGGTGCTGGGCGTGCCGAATACAGAAGCCGTTAACTGCACAGACCTTCCTGTGCGGCAAGGGTGGCAGGATATGTTTTCGGGGGGCTTTGCAGGCGCGATGATGTCGGCGAAGCAAGGCTTGAAAACGGCGATGACATTTTGCGGGCGGTGGGCTATAAAGGCTTTGAACACCCGCGTTTGTCGAAAAAATAAGTAAGATGCGCAGAAACGTTCTGCGAAAATAATAGTAAAAAAAACTTTGGAGGATTTTATTATGTTGAGTGACAAGGCATTTGTATTAGGTTGTTCCGCAGTTGGCGCAGGTCTGGCTATGATAGCGGGTATCGGACCCGGTATCGGTGAGGGCTACGCAGTTGGCAAGACCATCGAATCCATAGCAAGACAGCCCGAAGCACAGGGCGACTGCACCAGGACCATGTTCATCGGTGTCGCTATGGCAGAGTCAACAGGTATCTACTCTTTCGTTGTTGCGCTGATACTGATGTTCGGCAACCCCTTCATCGGCAAGCTGTAATATAGCATAGTATTGTTATAACGGTTTTGCATACAGATAAAGGGAGGTTTTGCAGATGATAATGTCAGCAGGAGATGTGACGGATTTTCTGTCGATAAATCTCACTACCATTATCGCCACATGGCTCAACCTGCTAATACTGTTTCTGGTGCTGAAGCACTTCCTGTTCGATAAGGTGAACAAGGTGATGGAGGACAGGAAGAACGAGGTAGCGGAAACTTACAAGAAGGCTGACGAGGCGGAAGAACACGCCAAACAGCTCGAGCAGGAGTACGAGCAGCGCATAAGCGGCGCAAAGGAAGAGTCTGCGCAGATAATACAGGCGGCTACACGCAAGGCGCAGCAGAGAAGTGATGAGATAATCGCTGATGCAAAGGTGGAGGCTAAGGGCATCACCGAGCAGGCGAGAAATGAGATAGAGCGCGAGAAGAAGATCGCTGTGAACAAGATCAAGGACGATATTACAGATATTGCATTCCAGGCGGCGCAGGCTGTTATCGAAAAGGATCTTTCGGGTGCCGACAACGAGCGGCTGATAAGCGAATTCATCGACAATGTGGGTGAGAACTGATGGCTGAAACGGTAGGCAAGGTTTACAGCACCGCGCTGTTTGAACTGTGTACTGAACAGGATAAGCTGGAGAGCGTTTTCAGCGGGTTCACCGATTTTGATGAACTTATGCGGACGGACGACTGCGCCGATTACATAAAGTTCCTGTCATCGCCCCTTATCGCGGGCAGGGAGAAGGCTGAGAGCCTTAACACTGTTTTCGGCGGCAGGCTGGAGGGTCTGCTGCTGGATTTCCTGTGCCTTGTGGCTGAAAAGGGCAGGGCAGACAAGCTGGGCGAGATCTATGCCGAGTTCAGGAAGATGTACAACGACGAGAAGAACATACTCGAAGTTACTGCCATAACCGCATCACCGCTGACGGCTGAGCTGAGAAAGCGCCTGACTGACAAGCTGTCAAAGTCCACAGGCAGGAACATAGTGCTGACCGAAGAGGTGGACAAGTCGATAATAGGCGGTATCGTGGTGCGCTACGGCAATACGGAGCTGGACTCCAGCGTGAGGACAAGGCTCGGCAAGCTGAAAGCACAGATCACAAACACTATCGCGTAGTGCTATTTTATTTAAACGTACAGAAGGGAACGGAAAAATATGAATTTACGTCCTGATGAAATAACAGGTCTGATAAAATCACAGATCAAAAATTACCGCACCAAGCTGGTGCTGGACGATGTCGGCACTGTATGCACAGTGGGCGACGGTATTTCCAGAGTAAACGGTCTGGATAAGTGCATGTCGGGCGAACTGCTGGAGTTTGATAACGGTACCTACGGCATGGCGATGAACCTCGAACAGGACTTCGTGGGCTGTGTTCTGCTGGGTACTGAGGAGGGCATCAGAGAAGGCTCGACCGTTAAGCGTACAGGCAGGATAGTTTCGGTGCCTGTGGGCGAAGCTATGCTGGGCAGAGTCGTTAACGCGCTGGGTGCGCCCATAGACGGCAAGGGTGCGATACTCACAAACGAGACAAGACCCGTTGAAAGCCCCGCTTTCGGCATAATCACAAGAAAATCGGTAAGCAGACCTTTACAGACAGGCATCAAGGCTATCGACTCGATGATACCCGTCGGCAGAGGTCAGCGTGAACTTATTATAGGCGACAGACAGACAGGAAAGACTACTATCGCGCTGGATACCATAATCAACCAGAAGGGCAAGAACGTCATCTGTATATATGTTGCCATCGGTCAGAAGATCTCGACGGTAGCGAACATCGTTGATACACTGACAAAGAACGATGCTATGGACTACTCCATCGTAGTTTCGGCAACGGCTTCCGAGATGGCGCCTTTGCAGTACATAGCGCCTTATGCGGGCGTTGCTATGGCTGAGTACTTCATGCTTCAGGGCAAGGATGTGCTTTGCGTTTATGATGACCTTTCAAAGCATGCGGTGGCATACAGAACAATGTCGCTGCTGCTGAAAAGACCGACGGGAAGAGAGGCTTATCCAGGCGATGTATTCTATCTGCATTCAAGACTGCTTGAAAGAGCATGCTGTCTGAATGAAGAGAACGGCGGCGGTTCGATAACCGCACTGCCTATCATAGAAACTCAGGCGGGCGACGTTTCGGCTTACATACCTACAAACGTTATCTCCATCACAGACGGTCAGATATTCCTTGAAACAGAGCTTTTCTTCTCGGGCGTAAGACCTGCGGTAAACCCCGGTATCTCGGTATCGCGTGTCGGCGGTTCGGCGCAGATAAAGGCTATGAAGAAAGTCTCGGGTCCGCTGAAACTGCTATATTCGCAGTACAGAGAATTGCAGAGCTTCTCGCAGTTCGGCTCGGACCTCGACCAGGATACCAAAGACAGACTGGCACAGGGCGAACGTATAGTTGAAGTGCTGAAACAGTCGAAGAACTCCCCTGTTGATGTTGAGAAGCAGGTAGTTATAATCTACGCTGTTGTAAACAACTATCTAAAGAGCATACCTGTTGAGGATATTCGTGAGTACGAGAAGGATCTGTTCATACACCTCGATGAGGCTCACCCCGATATACTGGCTTCCATAAGGGACACCAAAGAACTTACCGCTGAGAACGAAAAGGCGCTGAAAGAAGTGCTGAAAGATTTCGCGGAGAAGTTTGTAAAGCAGAAGTAAGGAGAGCGGCTTATGGCTAACATGAAGGACGTTAAGCGCCGTATAAAGAGCGTGGAAAGCACCATGCAGATCACCAAAGCGATGCAGCTGGTCGCGTCCTCGAAGATGAGGAAAGCCAAAGAGCGTGCTGAGGCGGTACACCCGTTTTTTGAGGGCGTATTCCAGGTGATGGCGGATATTTCCCGCGACCACGAATTTACTTCGGTGTTCACCAAGAAGAAGTTCAAAAACTCGGTACTGCTGATAGTTATTGCAGGTGACAGAGGGCTTGCGGGCGGCTTCAACTCGAATGTGCTGAAGCTGGCTAAGGCTAAGGCTGATGAGATACAGGCAAGCGGCGGTGAGGCTGTTATAATGGCGATAGGCAAAAAGGCTGTTGAGTTCTTTGAGAAGCGCGAATACAAGCTGATAGACGGTTTCCCGCAGATAGCTGAGGGCATCGAACTTATCGACGCGATGATGATAGCGAACAAGGTCGTGGACAGGTTCAAGCTGGGCGACTTTGATGCGGTGGAACTGGTCTACACCACATTCGTTTCGGTGATGACGCAGGAACCTCAGCATCTGAGGATACTGCCTGTTGAAAATCTGGAATATCTGGGCAAAAAGCACCCGATGACCATATACGATCCCTCGCCCGAAGCTGTGTTTGACAGCCTGATACCCGAATATATGGGCGGCATGCTCTATTCTGCCATAGTTGACAGCTTTGCCAGTGAGCAGGCTGCAAGAAGAACGGCGATGGAGTCTGCCAGCGACAACGCAAGCGAGATGATCGACAAGCTGTCACTGCTCTACAACCGCGCAAGACAGGCACAGATAACTCAGGAGATAACCGAGATAAGCTCGGCAAGCCTTAATGATAATTCGTAATTCATAATATGACTATCCCTTTAGCACACCAACTAAAAATGCGGTGAACAAAAGGATAATTGAGCACCCCATATCTTTCCCCCGCCTGCGGCGGGGGAAAGATATACGCCAAGAACCTTAAGTTCTGTATAGCCGCTGTTTTTGTGGTGTGTCAGCGGGATAACC
>NZ_CACWPP010000036.1 GCF_902762735.1 uncultured Ruminococcus sp. | reverse complement strand
TTTCTGTCACTATTATACTATATTTTCCGGTTTTTGAGGTCTGTTTATTTGGACAGCTTTGTAAATCATCTGTGGTGTGTTAAAGGGATAACCATGATTAGTTTTTCTTTCTTCTTGTGACCAGTACAGCGCCGCCGAGAACAGCTGCTGCACCCATTATGCCGCCTGCCGCAGAACCTGTGGTGGGGTTGGTGGAAGTCTTTGCAGCCGCCTGCGATGAAGCCTTTGAAGAAGACGAGCTTGCAGCGGAGCTGTCAGCCGCAGAGCTTTCAGGCTCGCTGTCTGCAACGTTTTCAGATGCGTTGTATACTACCTTGATGCTTCTGATGAAGTAGTTGTCGCAGGTGAAATCAACTGTGTACTCAGTGCCGTCTGTCAGTTCGCCGTAGTTGGTGACTGCGCCTTCGCTGTTGGTGACACTGCCATTTTCGATGGAAACTCTTGTGCCTTTGACATCAACATAATCCATATCAAGACCGCCCCTGTTGTTTACGGTAACGGGAGTGATATAGCTGTACTCAGCATTTCTGCCGCCTGTGGTGAAGTATACCCTTGCCTTGACATTCTTTGCATCTGCGGGCAGACCGCTTATGTCAAGACCCTTTTCATTTCTGAACTTGCCTGTAACTTCGCCTGTGTAGATCTCTGATACATCAACATCCACATTGTAGTCATAAACATAGTTCTCGTATGCGGGTACTGAAACATCGGTGAGGTCGGTATCCTTTACCGAGCGGTAGTAGCGTATCTTGGTGATCTTCTTGCCGTCAAGACCATTGATAGCACCGAGATTCCATGCCACCTGGTTGAAAGACCAGATCTGGTCAAGGTGATAAAGACCTCTTGTTGTGCCGTCCTCAGCGGTGATGACCATGCCGTTTATGATCTTGTCGGAAGTTTCCTCAGCTTCGCCGATGTCAAGCTGAACATCGCCCCAGTGAGTGCCGTAGGAAGCGCTGACATCTATGTTCTTTGAAGCGGCGGAAGAATTGCCTGCCTTAAAGCCTGTGCCATCCAGCTCAACATAGTTTGCGGGAGCGGTATTAAGTACATAGTAGGAGTATGCAGGTGCTTCGGCAAGTGCCTGATAGCTGTTCAGCACGCTGGAATTTGTAGAACCGTGACCCATAGTAGCCACTGTTACAGATGAACTGTCGGTTATCTCGCTGCCGCCCAGCGCTTTTACAGCGTCAAGACTGTCAGCCTTGACTGCCCAGATAACGCCCTGTACCTTAGAACCGTTGTCCTTGCCCACTGCGGCAACACTGCCGTCCTCAGCTGTGCCTGCGGTGATGCCCGAATGATAAGCGCCGCCTGCTTTGCCGTAGTTGCCTGTCTTGTTGGTCGCAGAAGATATTGCATCGACATCGCTGACAACTGCGCTGTCAACACCATAGAAACTGCTGTACGGGATATTCATAAGAACATAGCCGCTGAAATCATCATTTGCCGCCGCAGAAGCCGATACTGAGAAAACGCTTGATACGATGCCCAGCGCAGCAGCAGCTGCCATTAACTTTTTGTATTTCATAGAAATACTCCTTTCGGTATAACATTGATCCATACTCAAACACCGCGACTGTTGTGACGGTGTTTATTTACTTCTCTCCTGGTTAGTTAGTCTAAACTGACTGCATCGTATAGTATATCATATTACTATGAAATAGTCAAACGTTGTTTTTTACGAACTTAATTGGCGTTAGTGACATCTAATTTGTGATATTGACGAATACCTGCTAAGTTAACTATGGTGAACATAGTGAATTTAAACTTTTCGTAAAATAATATAATCTATGATTGACAAATTTTTTGCATTAAAGTATAATAGTTCAATGGTTAGTTAGATGTAACATCAAAGAGGGATAGTGAGGTAGAGGATATGTTATTTCTGATAGCGTTGGTCATCGCGGTGCTTTTTTCCGTGCTTTGCGCGGGGGCTTTGAAGAAAGTGCCTGCGGTTTTTTATGTTGGGGGCGTACTGGTGTCGGTGCTGATGGTGGTGCTGGCACAACAGCCCGTGGAGAACGTTTTTCTGCGCAAATATGTGATAGGTCTGTTTTCGAGAGGTGCGCTGGCGGGCGCACTGTGGTTCGTGGTGATGGGCATGCGCCTGCTGCCTGACGGAAGCAAGGCGATAAAGCGGCTGATGCCTGTAAGAGGCGAGCTTTCGATATTCGCGGCGGCGGTAACACTTTCACATATATCGGTATACGGTCTTTCGTACATCAAGCGGCTGACCGACCCGAATTTCAGCAAGGCGGCTGACTTTGTGCTGACATGCGCGGTGTGCGCGGCGCTGGTGCTGATAATGCTCCCGCTGACAGTTATCTCTTTCAAGAAGATACGCAAAAAGATGAACGCGAAAAAATGGAAGAACATACAGCGTGCGGCGTATGTCTTTTATGCGCTGATATATCTGCATGTCATCATACTGTTTTTGCCTAAGGCAAGGGCAGGTATTGAGGGTTATTTCCTCAGCTGTGTGGTATATACTGCGGTATTCGGGGCTTACCTGATACTGAGGGTGAGAAAGTGGTATGTGAAGAAGAAGTCCCCCGAAAGCAGGGCATGGCTGAACATCGCAAGCACTGCCTGCGCAGTACTGCTGACGGGCATAGCTGCGTTTTGCAGTTACGGCAAACCTCAGAACAGGGTGAGGACACAGAAAAGACCTGCAAGGACAGTTAGTGTCAGAAGAACTGCCGATGCTGAGACTACGGCAGAAAATGACAGGACAGCTGTAAGGACTGCCGCAGACGATAAAAACAGCTCTGCGGCGGAAAGCAGTTCTGCGGCGGACTCAGAAAGCAGTTCGGAGAGCAGCAGTGCGGCAGAGAGCAGTTCCTCCAAAAAGGACAGTTCGTCATCAAGCAAGAGCGACAGCAGTTCAAAGGACAGCTCTTCGGGCAGCGATGACTCTAAGGCAGAAGAACAGGAAGAGCAGACCGAAGAAGTCAACGAGCAGGCAGAGGAACAGGCACAGCAGGAAGAACAGCAGGAAACTGCCGAAACTCCCGCTGAAACACAGCCTCCCGAGACTGCTCCCCCCGAGACACAGCCGCCCGAGACCGCTCCGCCCGAGCCTGAGTATATCTACAACAACGGCACTTATGAGGACTCGGCTTTCGGATATGACGGCTATATACATGTCACAGTGACCATCGAGAACGACATAATAACCGAGATCTCCGCATATACCGATGAAGAGGAGACTGAGTATTTCGACACGGCATACGAGATCATCGTGGGGGATATACTCTATTTCCAGAACTATGAAGTAGATGCTGTTTCGGGTGCGACATACAGCTCCAACGCCATAATGAAAGGCGTTAAGAAGTGCCTGGATCAGGCGAGAAAGTAAGCGGTTGCAAAAACCTAGCAAATGTGGTATACTTAACGTGCATGATGCGGAAAATATATTATGACTATCTCTTTAGCACACCAACTAAAAATGCGGTAAACAAAAGGATAATTGAGCGTTGTATATTTTTAAGGATAATTGAGCGTTGTATATTTTTCCCCCGCCTGCGGCGGGGGAAAAATATACGCCAAGAACCTTAAGTTCTGTATAGCCGCTGTTTTTGTGGTGTGTCAGCGGGATAGTCATAAAATATATTACATCGGGGGACAGACTATGGACAACAGGACCATATGGGCGCAGCAGCGAAAAAAACTCATACAGACCCTTGCCGCGCTGGGCTACCCTGCTGAGCTTGGCGAGGTGATAGCGAGACATATCGGCAGTCCGCGCGGTATTGAGCGAATGACGGCTTACCTTGAATGTGTGAGACCTGACAGGGTAGAGCTGATAGCCGATGAGATGCAGGCTATCAGAAGCGACATAGACAGGTGGCGCGAGCAAAAGGAAAGTCAGCGGGCGAATGCGGCATACAACGTTATCCTTAACAGCGGTCTTGATGACGGCGAGGGATAAGGGTGTGATGATGCAGCATAACAGATAACAAGGCTCTGCCGTTTTTGCGGCGGAGCTTTTTTGCTGTAAAGCGCTTTTGGGAGGGGGTGCAGAAGAACAGCTGTTTTGTATCATCGGCAATACGCATCGGCGGCGGGAGTTTGCTGTTATGGCGCATGCTGTGCGAGGGGCTTTGATAGCGCGGAAGAGGAGATAGAGGAGAAATAACTTGCTGTTATGGCGCATGCAAGGGGCTTTGTATAAAATTTACAAAAAACAATTTGAGAGTAACTTTCAGTTTGTAGCGGCGGTAGAATGTTCAGCTAAAGCATTGACAGATCTGCTGTCAGCGGATATAATATAAAGCTGAAACTGACAGTAACTTTCAAATTCAAGCGAGGTGAGCAGGCATGTCAAAAGGCAGGAACAGGGTAGTAACGTGGATAGTGCTGGCAGCACTGGGGATAGTCATGCTTGGTTCATCTGCATTTATTATCATTAATGCCGAACATGACTGCACAGGTGAAGAATGTGCTGTCTGCGCGGCACTGGCTGAGTGCATCAGGACGCTTGACAATATGGGGTCAGCAGGTGCGGGTGCTGTACAGACAGTGCTGACATGCTGTCTGACAGCCGCAGTCTGCATAATTATCATAAAACTTTGCTATGCACATACGACTCTTATTTCTCTTAAAGTGGAACTTCTGGACTAAATGGTAAAAAAACGCCATGTATATCACTGACGATGTTATATCAATTTGGTTGTGTATTGTTCCCCCGCCGAAGGCGGGGGAACAATACGAAAGAACAGCCATTTTGTATCATCAGCAATACACATCAAAATTGGGAGTCGCTGTAAAAAATTTCTTCGGGCTGTGTCACGTCATTGGGCGGCGGGAAAACTGCTGTCCGTGTGACGATGCCCTGCGTTTTTATCATTAGATTCGGAGGTCATAATTTATGTTAAAGAAAAAGATCGGCATTTATGCTTTATTATTGGCTATGGCGGCAGTGGGACTTGCGGGCTGCGGTTCGGCAGCCGGTGCAAGCCCCGCAGACAAGGCTTCACCCGCAGGCGGCGGGGACGGCAAAGCGTTCAGCGTGGTATGCACCATTTTCCCTGAATACGACTGGACAAAGGAAATTCTCGGTGAGCATGCTGACGATGCAGAGATAACCTATCTGCTGGACAACGGCGCTGACCTGCACAATTATCAGCCCACCGCTGACGATATACTGAAAATATCCTCCTGCGACCTGTTCGTGTATGTTGGCGGAGAGTCTGATGAATGGGTGGGAGATGCCCTTGCGGAAGCCTCCAACAAGGATATGAAAGTTGTGGAACTGATGGACGTGCTGGGTGATGATGCTAAGGTGGAAGAACTCAAAGAGGGCATGCAGGAAGATGAACACGAGCATGAACACGATCACAGCAAGGAAGTTTCCACCTTTGAGGACGATGAGGTTAAGGACAGGAGCCTTTCAGACTGGGCAGGCGAATGGCAGTCTGCATATCCGCTGGTGCTGGACGGTTCACTTGATGAAGCGTGGGAGCATAAATCAGAGGACGGCAGTATGACCGCAGAAGAGTACAAGGATTACTATACGATCGGTTATAAGACCGACATCAGTTCTGTAAAGATAGATGGTGACAACATAACATTTACCTACGATGACGGAAAGACAGTAAGTTCGGATTATGAATACACAGGCTATTTCATTCAGGACTGGTCAACAGGCACAAAGGCAGCCATGTACCGTTTTGAAGCAGTTGACAAAGAGTCAGGCGCACCTGTGTATATCGAGTTCAACGACCATATGATCGAGCCTGAAAAGGCAGAACATTTCCACCTCAGAATGAGCAATGAAAGTTACGATGCCATAGTTGACCCCGAAGGCAACTGGCCTACTTTCTTTGATGCCGCACTGACCCCCGATGAGGTTTGTGATGAAGTTATCGGTCACGGTCACAGTGATGAAGATGAAGAAGAACATGAGCATGAAGAAGAACACGAACACAGCCGCGAAGAGGGCGAAGAAGAGTACGACGAACATGTGTGGCTCTCGGTGAAAAATGCGAAAACCATCTGCGGGGCGATAGAGAAAGAGCTGGAAGCCATAGACCCCGACAATGCCGCCGACTACAAGGCGAACCTCGAAAGCTACACCGCAAAGCTGGACGAACTTGACCTTAGCTTCAAAACACTTGCTGACGGTGCGTCCTCAAAGACGCTTGTTTTCGGTGACAGATTCCCGTTCAGATATTTCGTTGATGATTACGGTCTTGACTATTATGCGGCGTTCATCGGCTGTTCTGCCGAAACAGAAGCCAGCTTTGAAACGATAGCTTTCCTTGCTGACAAGGTAAATGAACTTGACTGCGGCACTATATTCACCCTTGAAAATTCCTCCAAAGATATTGCCAATGCTATCATATCCGCATCGGGCAAAAGTGTGGATATTGCAGAACTCAACTCGCTCCAGTTGGTATCGGCTGACGATATTGCCGACGGCGCAAATTATCTCTCGCTTATGCAGAAGAACTATGACGTTCTTGCAGGCGTGCTGAAATGAGGTGCAGTATGAAGAACAAAAAAATACCCGTCATACTCATAACAGGCTATCTGGGTTCGGGCAAGACCACCCTCATGCAGAACCTTTTGAAACAGGAACAGCGCAGGATAGCACTTATCGTCAATGACATGGGCAGTGTGAACATAGATGCCGCACTGCTCAACAAAAACCGTGACCGCATAGCTTCCGTTGAAATGGTGGAACTCCAGAACGGCTGTATCTGCTGTACTTTGCGTGATGAATTTATCGCTGAGATAGAGCGCATATCTCAGCTGCCCGACATCGAGGCTGTTTTCGTTGAAGCATCGGGCATAAGCGAGCCGTCTAATATCGCGGCATCGTTTGTGATATATACAGAGGACAACCCCGATACCAACGTTTATCTCAGTTCTGTCGTGTCGGTGGTGGATGCTGACCGCATATACAATGAATTCCTGCGGGAGATAACTATGGAGAACGACACGGAAGAAGGCGACATAATCAATCTTATAATCGACCAGATAGAATTCTGCGACCTTGTTATACTCAACAAGACCGACCTTTTGTGCGAAAGACAGATAGAAGAGGTCACAAAAGCGATACGCGATATACAGTCGGAAGCGGAGATAATACCCGCTGTCAACAGTGTGGTGGATACCGACAAGATACTTCACGGCAGAGAATTCGACTATCATTCGATAAAGGCTTCATCGTCGATACAGCGTGCGCTGAACACCAACGAACCGACTGACAAGGAGGCATGCATGGACGAATACGGCATAACCTCTTTCGTGTATGAGGAAGTGCGTCCCTTTGACAGGGAAAAGTTCATGGCGCTGGTGGACGAATATCCGACAGAGCTTATCCGCACAAAAGGCTATATGTGGTTCGCTGATGACGATGTGCATATACAGCTTTTCGAGCAGGCGGGGCGCAACGCAAGCGTCACCGAGCTGAATGAATGGCTGGCTTCCTGCCCGCAGGAAGAAGTTGAAGCCATACTTGAAAGCTATCCCGACCTGAAAGATGACTGGGACGACAGATACGGCGACCGCATCAATCAGCTGGTATTCATCGGCAAGGGCTATAAAAAGGCGGATATTCTGAAAAAACTCAACGCTTGTCTGGTTACGGCATAGATTTAGAAAACAACACAAGATCTCTGTTCCTCCCCTGCGGCATCAGCGTGAACGCGGGGGAGTTTTTTTGTGCGGCTGTGACGCATAAGGCTGATCTCTCCCGAAAAAAGCGGCTTTTATGGCGTGCATGGGTGAGAAATATTCTCCGTTTACTCCCGAAAAAGTGCTGTTTACTCCTGTTCGGGTTTATTTTTGGAAAATATGTGGTATCATATAAATCGCAGTGAAGCTAATTGTTCGTGCAGCTTTAACTCAAAGGAAAAACATATTTTTAGGAGGAACATGACATGAAAAACAATCTCAAGAAGAGAATCGGCGCAATACTCTGCTCTGTAATGGTAGCATCCAGCATGGTTATGGCAGCAGATGCAGCATCTTTCGGCGACTCTAAGTGCGGTGCTTCTACTAAGGAAGTACTTCAGGTAAAGTATGACGGTGCGGCATGGAACTACAAGAACAAGGGTTCAAGATATTCCTGGGCATCCTTCACATACAGCAGAAACGGCAAGACTCTGATGAAGAAGTATGCATACAACGGCAAGGTAACAGGTTCTGTATGGGATGATCTGATCCACTGGGACGATGCACATACAACAAAGTTCAACTGGAACCGCGGCTAATAGCTGAACGACAGACAAAATGATAATATGAGCAGCACGAACAATTATCACTTTGCTGTCATAATGATGGGCGGACCCGCAGGGCGGGTAGTTAAAAAGGGCATAAATATGGGAGATCTGATGAAAAAGTCATTGTTCAGGAATATTGACAGGTTTGAGCTGATATTCTGCTATGTGCTGTGTTTTGCTTTCAGCATAGCATTTGACTATTCAAGGAGAATAAATATCGGTTCGGATTATTTAAGATCATTTCTGGAGCAGTTTTACGAGCATCAGGGAGCTATCACAATGCTGTTCTCGCTGGTGATCGTGGTATTTCACTGCCGTATGATACAGAGCCGAAAGACAGAGGTGCGGTGCAGGATACTTGTGGGTGACACGATACGCGCTGTAACGGCACGCTACTTCTGCGAATGCCTGGTCATGTCAGGCGGCGCTTTTGCGGCGGCACTGATAACGGCTCTCGCGGTGAGGACGAGCGTTCTCCATATCGTCTGTCTGTTTGGGATAATGGTATTGTATATACTTATCAGTTCAGGGATGGTGCGAAGATTTGAAAATATTTAACTTCTTTATAAAAAAGATATTTCTGAGAAGAGTTGTGATCGCGGTGAGCATACTGCTGCTGATACTGCTCAGCAATTATCTGATATTTATATCGAGCAGGTCTGTGGTATCTACCATGCAGGGGTATGAAGAGATAAAACAGCTCAATCAAAAGAACAGCTATATAGCTAACCTTGACCCTGAGAGCGATATAGCAGTGGACAGGATAACTAAGGACAACACGCAGAGGTTATATGACCATCTGAAAGAAGAGGCGGTAAGATACGGCATACTGGCGGAGGGCTTCGTGATAGATATGCCGAATTCACAGGATATGGAGATAACCTGTTCATATCTCAATAAAGAATACTATGATATGAACAAGCAGTTTGCAATATCGCAGGGCGAAGAGCTGGATTTCGGATATGATGTTGATGACAGCCCTGTTATACCTGTATGGGTAGGCAAGGGACTGAGCGAGTCTTATCCTCTTGGTACGGTGACAGAGGTGTACGAACCTGTACTGCAAAGAAATGTAACGCTGAAAGTGCAGGGCATACTTGAACCGAACATAGCGCACTCAAACATGTATTCGCTGAGTTCAAAGCAGTATTACAACTTCTCGGTGATAGTTCCCGTCAATGAGGGATTTATCAGAAACGCTGACATAGACTTTCAGCTCCAGAGTCTGTTTGACATAATACTTATCGACACCACAAAGGATAAAGTTGACGAATTTGCGGCGACGATACAGGATGAACTGGGTGCGAAATTCAATTTCTGCACACAGGAGGAGAACTTCGAGTATTTCGACGATATATTTTTCAGCTCTATGAAGATCATACTGGTGATAACAGTGGTACTGCTGGTGATATTATCGGGGATCGCTGTATGGAGCTCGCTTTCAAGCGTGCGCATGATGATAAAGGAATTCACGATAAACCTGTTTGTGGGCATGCAGTATTCAAAGCTGAGAAAGATACTGTACGGCTATCACGGACTGCTGTTTCTGGTCAACCTTTTGATACTGCTGGGCATCACGGCACATTCAAGGCACGGCAACTGGGTCAGAAAAGACTCGTATTTCTGCACCTTCGGCTTTTGCGGGCTGATAAGCATGGACTGGATAGCGCTGCTGGCTGTACTGGTGTTTGACATAATACTGGGTGCGATACTTGTTGAACTGATGATGTGGAGGATCAAGAAAGTGCCTATATCTCTGGGGGTCTTACAATGACAAAAATTATTGATCTTGATGTTAAAGAAAAGGTATATAAAAGCAAAAAGGCAACCATGTCTGTACTTAACGATTTTAAGCTGGAGGTAAACAGCGGTGAGACCATCGCTGTCGTGGGCAAGTCGGGTGCAGGCAAGACATCTCTGCTGAATATACTGGGGCTTCTGGACAGAAATTACAGGGGTTCTTATCAGCTGTTCGGTTCAAAGACAAATGAATACGGTCTTGACAAGCTGGCTGAGTGGAGAAATCAGAAGATAGGCTTTGTTTTGCAGGAATCGGCGCTGATAGCTTCGCTGACCATCGAGGACAACATCAGACTGCCTCTGATGTATGCAGGTCCAGAGAAAAACGCGATGGCGGCTGAACTTGATGGCATCGCGGGCAAGATAGGCATAAAGCATATACTGAATAAAAAACCGCTGGAATGTTCGGGAGGCGAAAAAGCCCGCGCGGTATTTGCAAGGGCTGTGATACTCCAGCCGCCGCTGATACTGTGTGATGAGCCTACTGCTTCACTGGACGGCGAGAACAAGGAGAATATACTGTCACTGCTTTCGCGCATGAATGAGGAATACAACACAACAGTCATAACCGTCACACATGACATGGAAGTGGCAGACAGACACCAGCGTAAGATAAGACTTCAAAGGGAGATGTGATACATGGGATTTATAGCGATGATACTTTCCTTTATCTTTGGCATATTGCTGATAGTTTTCGGCATTTCATATAAAAAAGGCAAGCTGATAAGAGCCGTAACGCCTATAATGGGCATCGGACTTGTTGCTTTTGCGGTCTGGCTGGGTCTGCCCAAGTAAAAAGGCGCAGATACAGACCATACGTATGTTATTATTCAAGCTCACTACGTAGACTCCATATAAACCCTTATTAAAAGACTGACCTTCCCTCGCTTGCGGGGGAAGGTCAGTCTTTTTACTGTATATCGGGTTTCAGCACCAGCTCAAGTTCAAGCCTGAACTGCTTGTCATCGGCTGACAGCCGTGCTTCACCGTCGTATTTTTTGACAGTCCTTATAATATTTATCACGCCGAAACCGTGATGCTCCTTATCCTCCTTTGAAGTGGCGATAGTGTGTTTGCCTTTTATCTCCACCGTTTCAAAGATGGGGTTGGTTATATTGAAAAAGAAGTATCCCTGCTGAAAACTGGCTTCTGCCGTAATGGTCTTTGGCGTATCGGCATCATCTTTGCCGCAGGCATCAATGGCGTTGTCGATGGCGTTTGCCATGATTATGCAGAGATCGACGTTGCTTATGCCCGCTGAGGGCACATGTCCCGAGAAAACTATCTTTGCATTCATAGACGCAGCTCTCTCGTTCTTATCGCTGAGAAGTGCGTCGATTATTATATTGCCCGAGTTGTACGGCTTTTTTTCCGTCGCGGAAAGCTCTTCTATCTCGTCGATATATTTCAGCGCATTCTCGGTCTCGTCGGCTTCTATAAGGCTTCTGAGGCAGATTATGTGGTTCTTGAAATCGTGCCTGAAACTCTTGAACTCGCCGTAGATGGTATTTATCTTTTCGTAGTACTTGACCTCGTTTTCGACCTGCTTTGACAGCATATCAACAGTGGTGTTCTTTTCCGCTTCCGACACGCTTATCTGTATTATCGAGAGTGCGGTGATTATCAGCCCTATCATGCACGGCAGGATATATATTTTGTAGTAAAGCTCGTGGTTCGGCTTATTTTCGCCCATTACGAAAACTGCGGCTATCAGTGACAGGAAAAGTACATTTACATACAGCTTTTTCGGGAACGAACCAGCCGTCTGATGGACGACCATCTCCAGCTTCCTGCGCCTGATATGCAGAAGTATCAGCGCCAGCGAGACATCATCTATCAGGAACGATACCAGATTGCAGATCTCGGCATCGTCTATAAAAGCCTGACAGATATTCATATATATCTGCGGCGGGCACATGGTAAGCAGGAATATGTACAGTATTTTCGGGCTGAGACCGTTGAGTATGATGCTGTATGCGGCTATGCGCCCCAGACAGTAGCATATGAACAGCAGCTGCATTATGCCTTTTGAAAAAGTATCGGGCTTGCTGATAAGTATGGGCGCGGGCAGTATTGATATGATAAGCACCAGATACCCCAGATATTTCAGGCGTGATGACTTTATGCCGCACACTATTTTTGTCAGCCGCATTATCAGCAGTTGTTCGGCGATATTCGCAAACATCGCCAGATAAGAAATCACTGTCATCATCAGCACCCTCTTCTATAATTATACCGCTTGATATAGTCAGTAAACGCTTTTTTGAAGTGGGGAAGTTTTACTCTGCTGATCAGTGCTTTTTCCTTGTTGTCAAACAGTACATCTGTCGATGTATGTGAAACGATGTGCCTGAAGCCGACAAGATATGTTCTGTGACAGCGGAAAAACTTGTCTGCGGGCAGTTGTTTTTCTATCTCGGATAAAGTCTTTTTATAAAGCACTGTTCCCTCATCAGTGCGTATATTGCAGTATTTGTCTGCGGCTTCGATATATATGATGTCGTTGATATTTATTTTTTTATTGCTCTCATCCGTCTTTACCAGTATGAAGTTCGTTTCTTCGTTATCTGCGAGGTAGGAATCCAGCGCTTCTTCCAGCTTTTCGACGTTTATGGGCTTGACCAGGAACCTGTATGCGTTCACCTCAAACGTGTCAAAGACAATATCGGGATAGCTTGTCAGGAATATGATAGCTGTCCTGATATTTTTCCTGCGTATCCGCCTCACCGTTTCAAGCCCGCTTATCTCAGCCATCTGATGATCCATGAAAATCAGATCATACTCGTTGGGGCTTTCTATCAGATCGAGCCCGCTGGTATAATCATTGTATATCATTATGAGATTTCTTTTTTTTGCATAATTTTCCAGATGTTTTTTCAGCTCAGTGTGAAATATCATCTGATCGTCACAAATAGCGATCCTCATACCGTTCTCCCCAATATTTTCAAGATAAACTATTCCGCTGAATAGTGATACTGTGCGATTTACTCCGTTTTTGATACCGTTTGCTCTAAAAACATATCATTTATGCTGATGTTGTGCTATAATAATACCATAGGAATGAGAAAAAGCTGTATATATCCGAGAGAAGAGGGAGGTATTGATATGTTTGGATGGTGGGACTGGTAATTACGGTATCGTGCAGTCTGTTCTGCATGACCGTAAGAACGCACCGTTAACGGTACATTAATTTAAATGAGCAGAGTTATCTTAAAATCCTTATTCAAGTTAATTATATCACAAATTAATTTTTGTGTCAATTAAATGTCAATAAAAGATTTTAAACTTTGCTGTAAGAGAAATAAAGGCACAAACGCGCAGAATGGCTGTCTCTAAGGAAAGATGAAATAGGTGCGGGGGCAGTCATGGGGTATCTGTGCGGGCGTGTCATTGAGGAGACAATGTGCGCCTGAACGGCGGCGTTATGATAAAAAACGGGTATGTTATCCTTTGCGGGGAACATACCCTGTTTTTTTATCACGGCGGCTTATTTTAGCGGTGTGAATATCCTGCATCAAAAAGGTCAGCAGACCGGTTCGGGTCGCTGACCTTATCATGTATCACTTTACGGTAACAGTAACTGCGTGCCTGATGGCATTGTTGGTATCCCACTTGCCGTTTACCTTAGCGGCGATGGCTACCTTATATGTCTTGCCTGGTGTCATGCCTTTGGGAGTGGTGTAGGTATTGGCAGTGATGCCCGGTACCTGTATCCTCCACATGCCTGCCTGATATACAGCTATGCCGTATTTTTCAGCGCCTGCGACCTTATCCCATGAGAAGCGCATCTGGTGATCCTTCTCGTTGTACTCCACCTTGATATTTGTGGGGTATGTAACGTCGGAAGATGATTTGAGCGCAACTGTAACTGCGTTGGAAGTATCCATTTTCCATTCGCCGCCGATCTTGGCAACGACAGCGATCTTGTAATCAGTGCCTGCTTTGAGACCCTCCAGCACGTAGGAGGTATTCTGTGTCTGTGCGAGGAGCTGCCACTTGCCGTTTGAATAGCCTGCAACAGCGTACTTTTCAGCGCCGTTTACAGCTGTCCATGTGAGCTTTACGCTGTGTTCACTGCTCTGGAAAGAAATTTTTGGGGCAGCCGATGCACCTGCAAATGTGATGGACGCATTTTTCAGCTTATCATTTGTTTCGCCGAGATCTATGGCATTCCACTGAGCTTCTGTGCCTGCGAATTTGACTTTGAGATCTGCGCAAAGCTCAAACATCTTAACGCCGCAAGTACTGAGGGTGGAAGGCAGAGAAACGTCTGTCAGCGACTTACAGCTGTAAAATGCAAGATTTTCAATGGTATCAACGCCTTCGGGTATCTCTATCGAGGTGATGCCCGTGAGAATGAAAGCGCCCTGCGGGATAGTCTTTAAGTTCTTGGAGAGCTTCACCTCAGTCAGCCCGTGGCAGTTGGTGAATGCCTGCTTGCCGAGAGCTGTGACGCTGTCAGGTATGGTAACGGCTGACAGCTTTTTGCAGTTTGCAAAAGCGTCACTGCCTATCGAAGTCAGTGTTGAAGGCAGGTCAACGCTTGGCAGAGACTCACAGCTTCCGAAAGCGGAATCGCCGATGGCGGTCAGACCCTCACGGAAATATACCTTGTCAAGTTTCTTGCAGCCGAAGAATGCGTACTCGGGTATCTCGGTGACTTTTTCGGGCAATACCATGCCGAGCAGGTTCTCACAGCCGTAGAAAGCCTTCTTGCCGATGGAACTTACACCTGAGTGTAATGTTGCCCTTGCCAGTGTCGAGCATTCCTGGAAAGCGTAATTGCCGATGGAAGTTACATTTTCGGGAATGGTGACGGTCTGCAAAGAAGCACATCTCTGGAATGCGCCTTCGGGTATCTCGGTCAGACTGCTTGAGAGGTACAGACCTGCCAGCTCCATACAGCCCGCGAAAGCACCGCGTCCCATAGAAGTGATGCTGTTCGGTATGATGACCTTTTTGAGCTTAGAACAGCCGCAGAATGCGAAATCACCGATGTTTGTAACAGTGTTGGGTATAGTCACATCTGTCATATCGGTGTTCTTTATAAATGCGTTTGCGCCTATCTCAGTGACGGTCTTGCCGTTTATCTCTGAGGGTATGGTCACTTTAGTGTCGTGACCGCTGTACTTGGTTATCGAGAGACTGCCGCTTGCGAGTTCATCGTAAGTGAAGTCACCATAAACAGAAGAAGCGCTTGCAGTGATGGCGGTGTCTGCAAAAAAAGTGCTTACAGCAGTGCCCGGTACATAAGCGGCAACGCTGAGGACTGCCAGAACGCCCGCGAGGGTCGATCTCATTATCTTGTTAGCCATAATGTTTTCTCCTTATAATCGAATTATACAATGATCGCCGCCGTTCATCAGCGGTGCGGACAACAGCGCACTGATGAGACAGGCGTATTTTTATAGCGATCCAACTGTTTAAATTCACAAAATCCGGTCGCAAAAGCTAGGCTCTATGGGTTTTGTGACCGGATTTTGTCTGAATTTTAAGGCGGATCGCTATTAGGGTACATCACAAAAATCAGTAAACGTTCACCTTGCTTAATGTGAATATTATAACACAGTAGATAGGAGAGTTCAATAAAAATTATTTGAACATTTTTAAATATATTGTGCAAATCTGCGCTAAAGATTATGAATGACACAATACCTTGTTATAAAATATTACTTGAAACAGCGGAGAAAACAAATGGATACCGCAATTATTGGTCGTTCTTTTCAAAAATTGCTTTCCCGATTATTGCGGGTTGTATTTTCTGCCGAAAGTACAGCCGCCGTCACAGAGTATATCCACGCCTGCGAGGTAGCCGTTGCGCTCATCGGCGGCGGTGGCTATGGCGTAGCCCAGTTCTTCGGGAGTGCCCATGCGTTTTTCGGCACCGTATCTAAGCATCTGTGCGCCCTCTTCGGATTCGGCGCAGCCCATATCTGTCGAGATAAGTCCCGGGCTGAGGGACAGCACTCTTATGCCATCGCCGCCGTATTCAAAGGCGCACTTGCCTGCGTACCAGACGGTGAAATTCTTTGACAGCGCGTAGGCAAGTCCCGACTGCTTGTACTTGTCTTTCGGCAGACGGCAAAGCCTGAGCAGTTTTTTCAGGAACTTTTCTTCATCGGTGTCTGCCAGTTTATAGGTGCGTTTAGGTATGATAACAGAGGGCAGGGCGTATGCGGAATTTGATGATATATCCAGTATGACGCTCCCGCTTGCCATGACTTTGCGAAATTCGCTGTTCACGTAGACAGTTCCAAGTGCGTTGACCCTCAGCAGTTTTTCGGGGTCAGCCATTGAGGGTGAAAGACCTGCGGCATTTATGACATTGCGCACATTCCCGAGAGATGCGGCATACTCAGCCAGCGCTTTGACGCTTTTTCTGTCGGAGGTGTCGCAGGCTTTTGTGTATACCTCAAATCCCTCCGCGCGGAGTTTTTCTGCGGCTTTTTCCAGCTTTGTGACTGTTCTGCCCGCTATGACTATCATCTTGCTTTTCGGCATATATCCTGCGGCGGCAAGACCCATGCCGCTCCCGCCGCCTGTTATAACACAAACATCAGCCATTTTGTCACCTCACGCTATCTTGCCCGACTTTCTCAGCCACGCTATCTCATCTCGCAGTGTTTCGCGGTAGGAACGGGTGGTGTAGCCCAGTTCGCGCTTTGCCTTGCCCGAATCGAATGTGTTGTTCCTTGCAAGATTGTATACCGAGAAGCCGGTCATAAGGGGCTTTTTGCCTTTTTTTCTTGCGCTTTTCTCCATTATGCCCGCGATGAATGCGGCGATACTCAGCGGCAGGAAGAATTTCACGGGCTTGCAGCTGCTCTCTTCGCAGACCAGCTTTGTGAAGTCGCGGAAAGACACCGTATCGTTGCCGAGAATGTAGCATTCGCCCTTGCGCCCCTTGTCTGCCGCGAGGATAGTGCCGTTGGCAAGGTCGCGCACGTCACAGAGGTTGAAACTGCCGTCAATGCCCATGGGCATCTCGCCGCCGATTATTTTCAGCAGTGTGCCTGTGGTCTCGCCAACGGCGTAGTCTTCGGGTCCCATTATGCCGCTGGGGTGGACGATGCAGGCATCAAGCCCCTTTTCGCGCACCGCATCAAGCACCAGCTGGGTCGCCATAGCTTTTGACTGACTGTAACAGCCCACCACCTTTTCGGTGTCGAACTGCGAAACTTCGCGTATCGGTGTGCCTGCGGCAGTTTCGGGGATAGCGCCTGTGCTGCTGCAATATATCAGCCTGCGGCATTCTTTGTGGGCAAGGCAGAGGTCTATGATATTCTGCGTGCCGCCCACGTTGACATCTATGACTTTCTGACTGTAAGACGGATCGACCGTGACTATGCTTGCTATATGGAACACTACTGTTTCGGTATCTTCGGGGACGGTGAAAAATCTCTCCAGCGAATTTTTATCGCAGAGGTCGCCTGTGACTATCTCAGCCTCTTCGGGTATGAACTTCATGGCGGGGTCGTTGGGCAGAACGAAAGCCCGCACACTGCGCCCCTGTTCAATAAGCTGACGGCATACCGTGCCGCCCAGAAATCCTGCCGCGCCTGTTACTAAATACAATGTTTTCATGTTGATTACCTCCGTATCGTTTATCTTTGATGTGACTAAATGATACAGCGGGATTGTTTGCGTAAAGTTTCGGTCATGTTTGAGTTATGTTAAAAGCAGGACGATGCACCTGCTGTGAAGGCACTGCCGTCCTGCTTTTTATAAGTATCCCAATTTATGACTATCCCTTTAGCACACCAACTAAAAATGCGGTGAACAAAAGGATAATTGAGCGCCCAACGCCAAGAACCTAAAGTTCTGTATAGCCGCTGTTTTTGTGGTGTGTCAGCGGGATAATCACATCCCAATTTGGTTGTGTATTCAGCCATTTTGTATCATAAGCAATACACATCAAAAATGGGAGTTATAAGTATGGAAAAGTCCGTAAAGCGTGCTTGCTTTACGGACTTATGCTGTCATATCATATTGTCTGAGATGAGCTTTGTCAGCACACCGTCAATGCTCCCGCTGACTTCAAATACCCGCACGCCTTTGCCGATGAGGTACGCCGCCGCGCCCTCGCCGATGCGGTTGACAAGCACTGCATCGCAGTCCGAGAGCAGTTCGATGATCTTGTCGAAGCGGCTCTCATCATGCCCGAGTTTCTGCTGACAGACAGCCACCGCATCGCGTATGTCCTCATATTCGTAACCGTCAGCATTCAGCTTGTAAATGCGGAAGAACTGTGCATGCCCGAAATGTTCGTTGACAGTGAAGCCGTCAGATGTTGCAACAGCGACTTTCGCCATTATATCAGTCCTTTCAAATATATGACTATCCCTTTAGCACACCAACTAAAAATGCAGTAAACAAAAGGATAATTGAGCACCACACGCCAAGAACCTTAAGTTCTGTATAGCCGCTGTTTTTGTGGTGTGTCAGCGGGATAACCACATTCAAATATGGTGTTACTTGTAGGTCGCAAGGGCGGTGTTGTAGATGTCCTCTATCACCCGCAGACCGCCTGTGTAGCCCACATAGTTCGTAGTCAGCACGATGCGGTAAGGTGTGGGGCAGGCGATGGAGAGGAAATCTCCGCCTATCTCTGCGGCAAGTTCCTTATCCCAGCCGCTTCCCAGTATGAGCGCTCTGCCCTTGTTGTCAAGTCCCCTGATAACGTCCTGCATAGCGCCCGCATCGGGGTCGAAGTATACGGGTATCTCGCGCTTGTCCGATACCGAGCGTATCTCCTCAGCTATCTTCTCCTGATACTTGGCGGGAACATTATCCACTATGAACTGCTCTTTGGGTATCACGCCTGTTTCGTGCAGCAAAAACTTTGTCAGACCGACCACATATCCCGCATCATGCAGTACATGCGCATAACTCGGCAGACCGTATCTGAATTCCAGCAGGAAAGTCGCCAGATTGTCAAGTTCTTCATAGTAGGCTCTTTCTTCTTCAGCTATGAATGCGCGGGCTTTTATCTCGTCGATGCCTGCGCCCTGTTCTATGGCGTATTCCAGCACGCCGTTCAGGAACTTTGTAGTCTCATTCGCACCGATGGGCAGATAGCCGAACTGATAGTACGGCTGACCGTACTTTCTCTCCAGATTTTTTACTATCGGCTCACCGTACCAGGGAGATATGAACACGTTGAAGTTCGCCTTAGGTATGGTCTGCCACTCCTTAACGCCGCCCGAATGCGGTCCGAAGAGGATATTGACCTTCAATCCCAGACCTTCCAGCAGGCGCTTGTATTCTTTCAGGTTGCCTTTCCAGAACTGATCCTGATAGGGGATAGATGCAAATACATTGACTAAGTTCTTCTCGCTCCTTGCGGGATTTTCCTCTTCAAAGCGGCTCACATACTGGTCGATTATCGCATTTACCACCGCCGAATGCGATACATAGTTGTTCGATTTGAAGCCCGAAGTTTCCACATGCACGATGGGTCTGTCCTCTTCCCAGAGGAATTCATCTGTTACACTTGCCACGTCATCGCCCACGATGCCTGCGGTACAGCCTGTTACCACCACCTGAAGATCGGTGTCCAGCACCTTGTAGGTGTTCTTTATGATATTCCTCAGCCTGTCAGTGCCGCCGAAAACGACCTCTTTTTCGCTGAAATTGGTGCAGGGCGCAGTTTCGCCGCCCGCATAGCCTGAGGCTCTCTCAAAAAAGCCCTTTATCATAACTCCGCAGCCCGGTCCCGAATGAAGTATCGGCACAGCGCGGGGGATAGCAACTACCGTCTGCAAAGCACCTATCGCGCAGGTGTAGCGCTCTTGTTCTATAAGTCCTGCCATATATATTACTCCTTTACTTTCCTAAAAATGTGTACGGCTCCTGTTCAAGCCACCATTTTGTATAGGGGTTGACAGAATGCTTTGCAAGGTTCTTTACAAACTCGTCGTTATCGATGGTCTCAAGTATGCGTTCGCCGTAAGCCACAAGACCCTCATAGCCCATGCCGAAATGTTCATCGCCCACCAGCAGTGAGGGTATGCCCAGCTTAGCGCCCCAGAGGGTCATGCCGCCGTGCCGCGCAAGCAATATGTCGGGGCGTATGCGGTTGAGTACATTGACCAGCTCGAACTCCTGCTTGTTGCAGACATTGTAATTCGGCACATCGCCGTAGTCTGCAACTGTATGGCTGAGAGTGTCGGCACGTTCGTCCTCGTTGTCGTATTTGGGGTCGTGGTGGAATATTGCCGCGCCCTGAGTTTCCATGCCCAGTTCTTTCAGCAGTGCCAGCAGTGAATGACCGTGAGAAGCGCCCGCTGTAACATAAGCGGTCTTGCCTTTCAGCTTTTCGCGCAGAGCCTCTATTTTCGGCATATACTCGGCTTTCTTGCGTGCGAGGAATTCTTCGACTTCCTTTTCCTTGCCCAATATCTGACCCAGTTCCCTGAACCAGCGGTCGGTCTGTGCTATGCCGTAAGGGGGCGAATTGCGTATCTCAGGCACACCGAAGCCCTGTTCCAGCGCCGCACCGAGATAACTGCCCAGTGTCGAACATGCCTGTATGGTCAGCGCCGCCTCGCTGGAATAGCTGAGGCTGTCCACCGTTGCAAATGGTGTGATATAGTTTGGTTCGTAGCCGAATTCAGCGAACCACTCCCTGAAAATATCACTGCCCCAGAAGTTTATGACATTGATGATATTCCTCTTCTGTCTTGCAGGCTTGATTATCTTCCTTGCGATGCCGTGATAGCCTGCATCAAAGCCCGAAGTCCACATCTTAGACCTGAATCCCTCGCAGAATACTGCCACAACAGGTATGCCCAGTTCTTTCTGTGCCGCATTTGTGACACTTTCCACATCATCACCGATGATGCCTGCCGCGCAGGTGGTTATGACGAATATCGCCTTTGGCTTTGCCCTTTTATGCACCTCTCTGATGGCGGCTTCCAGCTTTTTCGCGCCGCCGTAGATGGTGTCCTTTTCCTCCAGATTGGTAGAGAATATCTTTCTCTGTGTCGGGTGTTCCAGCTGTCTGAGATAAGCATTCACCCTGTAAGTGAATGCAAATTCATGCAGGCAGGTCGAACAGCCCACAGGACCGTGTGAGATTATCGCCGCGTCCTGGATAAGTGTAAGTGTGCAGGCAGCGTTTGAAGTTCCGCAGCCAAGACACTGACTGAAAGACCTGTTCTTGTCTTTCATTTTTCCTCCGCATGCGGAACAGGCATCTACCAGTTCCTTAGCAGTTCCCTGAAAACCCGTGATCGAATTAAGGCGTATCTCACGTATTTCGACCTCAGGTATATTAAGATTTACTTTACTCATTTTAAACTCCTATCTTAAATGGGGGCTGACTTGCCCACATGCTGTTTTAAATGGGGTCACAGCCCCATACCCCAAACATCAGCTTTGCTGATGCTGCGCGGGTCGCTCTTTGGCATGATTTTTTTGGAATTGTTTTTGTGCTTACATAGCTTTGTGCCGTTCAAAACGGCGGGAAAAACGCCGACACGGTCGCGAACGCCACCCGCCCTGCTCATCCTTGTTTGCAAAGATCTGCGTCAAATGCACCGAGCTTTCGTGCATGTCAACAATTATGAATTATGAATTATGAATTGTAATTGTGAATTATGGATCAGATCTTATAGTCGTCTTTGAGGTCGTCCATCAGACCGTATTCGACCAGTATCTCTTCCAGCCTTTCCTGAGTCATGGGCTTGGGGATAACGAACATATCGTTCTGCTCTATCTTCTCGGCAAGTGCGCGGTACTCGTCAGCCTGCTTTGACTGCGGGAAGTGCTGTATAACCGTCTTTTTGCGTATCTCGGCACGCTGAACATCGTTATCACGGGGAACAAAGTGTATCATCTGTGTGCCCAGTTCCTTTGCGAATGCCCTTACCAGTTCGGCTTCACGGTCAACATTTCTCGAATTGCATATGATGCCGCCCAGACGAACGCCGCCCTGTCTTGCATATCTTGCGATACCCTTTGAGATATTGTTTGCCGCATACAGCGCCATCATCTCGCCCGATGCAACTATGTATATCTCCTTTGCCTTGCCCTCTCTGATAGGCATTGCGAAACCGCCGCAGACAACATCGCCCAGTACATCGTAGAACACATAGTCGAGGTCTTCTGTGTAAGCGCCCAGCCTTTCCAGCAGACCGATGGAAGTTATGATGCCGCGTCCCGCACAGCCCACACCAGGTTCAGGACCGCCAGATTCAACGCACTTTGTACCCATGAAGCCCTCTTTGAGTATAGCGTCCAGTTCTATCTCGTCCTCACCCTGATCTCTCAGCGTATCGAGAACAGTCTTCTGGTGCAGACCACCCAGCAGAAGTCTTGTTGAGTCTGCCTTAGGGTCACAGCCAACTACCATGACATTGTTTCCTCTTTCCACAAGACCTGCTGTAAGGTTCTGTGTTGTGGTGGATTTACCGATACCACCCTTGCCGTAAATCGCGATCTGTCTTAATTCCTTAGCCATCTTTTTTACTCCTATTCCTGATGGGGGCTGACTTGCCCCAAGGCTTTGTTTTGCCCTCATTTTTTGTATTTTAAATACCATATGCGGTATTTATTATATAAATTCAATATCAATATATTGTATTTGGTCTGCTGTTCATATACGAAATACCACTTGTGGTATTTCGTCAGATATATTGAACATCAATATATGGTATTTATCCGTGCGAAAAAGTGTCTTTCGCGGAAAGTCTCTGCATGTAGACTTCATCACCGAAGTCTTTACCGCCAGGTATGCCCACCGCATCGGCGCGGCAGCGGTGACAGTGTCGGAACACATCAATATACTCCTGTGCCGCACGTATCGCGCCCTCTATCTCCTCGCAGGTAGGCGGCGGACAGTCTTTCAGCTGATGCTGAGGTATCAGTGGGATTATGTTGTATATGCTCGCGCCCGCTTCTGCTACTGTGCGGGCTATCTCACCGATATGATCCACATTTATACCGGGTACAAGCACCGTGTTCACCTTGACGGTCATGCCCGCATCACTGACCAGCTTTATGCCTTTTATCTGCTGTTCTATCAGTATCTTTGCGGCTTCCACACCCTCGTAGTGTTTGCCGTGCCAGCTTATGCCCGCGTTCAGCTTTGCCTCTATCTCGGGGTCTACCGC
The DNA here is from genome assembly GCF_902762735.1 of uncultured Ruminococcus sp. Lineage (GTDB taxonomy): Bacteria > Bacillota > Clostridia > Oscillospirales > Ruminococcaceae > Hominimerdicola. The sequence goes on along the minus strand of NZ_CACWPP010000036.1, from coordinate 15,554 downwards.
ATTTACCGTCACTGTCAGCGAGTCAACGCCCGCATCTATGACCTCCTGTGCCTTTTCAGCCAGCAGCAGACCGTTTGTACTCATGCACTTTACAAGCTGCGGGAACTTTTCTTTTATCAGCCCGAATGTGCGCAGCGCACAATTGCTCGCCAGAGTATCTCCCGGACCCGCTATGCCTGCCACTTTTATTTCGGGGCATAACTCCAGTGCCTTTTCCACAGCTTTTGCAGCTTCCTCAGGGCGTATGACCGTTGCCGCCACACCCGGACGGTTCTCATAGCTGTTTATGCTTCTCTCGCAGAAGCGGCATTCTATGTTGCATGTGGGGCTGACAGGAAGATGTATACGCCCGTTGTTGCTGTGTTCACCTCTCGCGAAGCATGGGTGCTTTGTCGTCAGTTCTTCGTATGTAACTGCCATTTGTCTGCCTCCCATCGTTTTTCCTCAAGCAGTATGCACAGCGCTTCTTCGATGTTCAGCGGTATCTGGTATACTGCTTTGCCGTGACTTTTCAGGTAACTCTCAGCGCCATAGCCCACACGCTGTGCCACTATTGCAGATACATCGGTCAGTACCGCCAGTACATCGTCAAAACTTCCGACCTGATGTTCGCCGCCGTGACAGGCGGGACAGACTTCGCGCTTGCCCAGCAGTTCGCAGTCCTCCTTTTCGGTATCAAGGCTGTATATGTAAAACTCATCTGCCTGCCCGAAATGCCTGTCTGTACGAACGCCGTCGCTGCTTGCTATCGCTATTTTGAATATCATATTTTTTCTCCGTTTATCAGAACAGCCCTGTGCTGAAATAGCGGTCGCCTCTGTCAGGGAATACCACGACTATCGTTCCGCTGTCGATAGTCTTTGACAGCTTCAATGCCGCCGCCATTGCCGCCCCAGTTGACGAACCTGCTATTATGCCCTCGTTTTTTGCAAGGGCGTGCACTGTGCTGAACGCTTCTTTATCGTTTATCTTTATCACCTTGTCTACGAGGGATATATCCATCGTTTCGGGTATAAAGTCGTTGCCGATGCCCTCGATGTTGTAGTCGAAGTGTTCGCCGCCGCCAATGGTCGAGCCTTCGGGGTCAGCGAGGACACCTTTTATATTATCGTTATGTTCTTTCAGATACCTGACGATACCCGAATATGTGCCGCCGCTTCCTGCGCCTGCCACAAGATAGTCGAGCCTGCCGTCAAGGTCATCATATATCTCTTTGCCCGTAGTTTCATAGTGGGCGAGGGGATTTTGCGGGTTTTTGAACTGCTCCAGCGATATTGAGCCCTGTATCTGACTTTTCAGCTCCTCAGCCTTTTTTACCGCTCCCAGCATTCCCTCTTCGCGCGGAGTGTTTATGACCTCAGCACCCAGCGCACGCATGAGCGCCTGCTTTTCTGCCGAGAATTTTGTGGGGACTGTGAATATCACTCTGTAACCTCTGCCCAGTGCGGCGAACGCTATGCCAAGCCCCGTGTTGCCTGCGGTAGCTTCTATTATAGTGCCGCCCTTTTTCAGTTTGCCCTCTTTCTCAGCCGCCCTGACCATATATTCGCCTACACGGTCTTTCACACTGCCTGAGGGGTTGTACATTTCCAGTTTCGCATATATTTTTACTTCGGGGGAGACCCCCATATTATTCAGCCTCACCAGCGGGGTGTGCCCTATCAGCTCCCGCATGTTTTCGTATAACATATTATTTTACCTCACTTTTCCTGATGGCATTGTCAAGGTCTGCAAGTATGTCATCAATGTCCTCTATGCCTATGGAAAGTCTTATCAGACCGTCGGTTATGCCGACTTTTTTGCGTATCTCTTCGGGTATGGAAGCGTGTGTCATAGATGACGGATGGCATACCAGCGATTCAACGCCGCCCAGACTTTCCGCCAGCGTTATCAGTTCAAGGCTCTCAAAGAACTTTTCTATGTCGTGACCCTCAGTCAGCTCAAAACTTATCATCACGCCGCCGTTCTTAGCCTGACGCTTGTTGACTTCATAGCCCTTGTCGGTGGGAAGTCCCGGATAATGCACGCTCTTGACTGCTTCATGTGCAGACAGATATTCAGCCGCCGCAAGAGCGTTCTCAACGTGTCTGTCAAGTCTTACGCCCAGTGTCTTTATGCCGCGTATCAGCAGGAAGCTGTCAAACGGCGGCAGCACCCCGCCCGTTGAGTTTTGCAGGAAAGCCAGCTTCTCAGCCAGTTCCTTTGTTTTGACTACTGCCAGACCTGCCACCACATCGCTGTGTCCGCCGAGATATTTTGTGGCGCTGTGTACGACTATATCAGCGCCCAGTTCGAGTGGTCTTTGCAGATATGGGGTCATAAAAGTGTTGTCCACTATCACCAGCAGACCGTGTCTGTGGGCTATATCAGCAACCGCTTTTATATCCGTCACTGTCATCAGCGGATTTGCAGGGCTTTCTATCAGCACTGCTTTAACATCATCGGTTATGTCTTTCTCGAAAGCGGAGGGGTCTTCGGTATCGGATATGGTGTAGTTTATGCCGAAATGGTCGAACACCTGATTTAACAGCCTGAAAGTACCGCCGTAAACATTTGAGGATATAAGCACCCGATCACCTGTGTGCAGAAGGCTGAGTACTGCTGTTTCAGCGGCAAGTCCGCTTGCGAAAGCAAAACCTGCATAGCCGCCTTCCAGCTCGGCGATAAGGGCTTCCAGCGCTTCTCTTGTGGGGTTGCCTGTGCGTGAATATTCATATCCCCTCATCTTGCCAAGACCGTCCTGCTTGAAAGTAGAGGTCTGGTAGATAGGCACATTTACCGCGCCTGTGCGCTCATCTATTGATATTCCGCCGTGTATCAGGGCTGTATTGATATTCTTGTAACTCATCTTATTCATTCCTTTCATATATTTCCTATTTGATTGGTATGTATTCATAATACACCATAAAACCGCTCTCGTCAATGAGAATGTGTGATAACGTTGTCATCAGGCGGACGTAAGTCAGGTCAACAGCAGTACTTTTGGCTGAAATATAAGTTTGATATGGTAAATTCTTTTGAACGATCTGTTGACAGCGCCCTTTGAATGACAACGTTATCACGCTGAAAACGCCTGTCTGTGCGCAGATGCAGACAAGTCGGTGCGCTCAACTGCACCCGCCGCGCCCTTTTGCCTGATAACGTTGCCGCGCTCTGCACTTTTGAGCATACTCCCGATCTTGATGTGTATGGCTGATATAGTCGGGTAAAAGTTTTGTGGTTATCCTGCTGACACACCACAAAAACAGCGGCTATACAGAAGTTAAGGTTCTTGGCGTATGGCGCTCAATTATCCTTTTGTTTACCGCATTTTTAGTTGGTGTGCTAAATACCTTTATCAATGAGGAAAAACCGAGTTGATGTTATCTTTCCCCGACTGCGGCGCGGGAAAGAAAACCGATAACTATAATGCACGCTGAAAGGCTGTTTGGCATGGTGTGTCAGCGGTATTATCACATAAAAAAACTGCCGACGGTTACACGCTGTACTCATCGGCAGTTGTATCATATATAATATTCAGGCTCGTTCAGCACACCCGCCTGTCGGCAGCTTTCGCGTATCACCAGCGTGCCTTCGACCTCTATCCTGGAGACCGTCCTGTGACCGCCCCTGATGCGGTCAAGCAGAAGCATAAGTGCAAAGTGTACCATTTCTGTTTTGGGAAGAGATATGGTGGTCAGCATGGGCTTGGTGTACTGGGCTGTCTCAATGTCATCGCTTGAAATTACCGACGGCATATATCCCCGTGACCTGCGCCTGCCCATAGCACTCAGCAGACCCACCGCGAGAATATCGTTGGCACAGTAAATGCCCGTAGGCGGGTCATCAAGTGAAGCGAAATACTCCATCGCGGCAATACCGCCCTCCTCGTTGGGCAGGGTATCGAAAATGTGATCTATATCGGGGGTCAGGCGGTTGTTCATCATGGCAGTCTGATAGCCTGTAAAGCGCGATTCGTTGTGGCAGTCGCCCACATAGCCTATTTTTGTGTGACCCAGCTTTGTCAGATAGTTTACGGCAGTGCGGGCTATCCTGCTTCCGTCACACAGCACCTCATCAGTCTCGCAGTTGGTGGAATTGCGGTTTATCGAGACCAGATTTTTCTCTTTTGCTTTCAGCAGTTTAAGCGCTTTGAGCGTCACCTTGCCGATTATGATAAGCCCGTCCGAATGCGGCATATCGGCAGGATAAAGCTCATCTGCAAGCCCCCCGAGCCTGTCTGTCCTGCTCAGCTTTTCGTCCGAGAATTCAGCCTTATGCCATACATTACCCACTATACAGCCGCTGCTGCGAAGCTCTTTTTCAAGCAGCATCAGCAGTTCATCATAAAAAGGGTCGCTCATTTCATGAGAAGCCCTTGTGAGCAGTATATCTATGCGGTATATCTTCTCTTCGCTTTTCGCGCCTGTTTTGAGCGCCCTTGCACTGGCGTTGGGGATATAGTTTATCTCCCTTGCCGCATCTGTCACTTTCTTCCTGACTTCTTCATTGGCGCATTTATGGTTGGGGTCGCTGAGTATCCTGCCCACTGTCGATACCGATACACCTGTCATTTGTGCTATTTTTTTCAGTGACATACAGCTCACCCTTTCGTTTTACCATAGTTAACATATTAGAATAGTATGATTATACCGCAATTTAGACCATTTGTCAAGTATAAAATGTAAATTTTTAGTTATTCGGCGAGTGATATGCCGACGCAGCCGCATACGCCCCGCCATTCATGTTAGTAATGCGTTTCTCGCGAGTGTGAGTGGGACAAAATGTGTTTCCCGCGAGTGTACGCGGGTCGAAATGCGTTTCCCGCGAGTGTACGCGGGTGGAAATGCGTTCCCCGCAAGTGTGAGCGGGTCGAAAGGCGTTCTCCGTAGGTGTGAGCGGGTCGAAATGCGTTCCCCACAGGTGTGAGCGGGTCGAAATGCGTTCCCCGCAGGTGTATGCGGGTCGAAATGCGTTCTCCACGAGTGTGAGCGGAGCGAAATGCGTTTCCTACGAGTGTGAGCGGGTCGAAATGTGTTCCCCGCAGGTGTGAGCAGGTCGAAATGCGTTTCCCGCAGGTGTGAGCGGGTCGAAATGCGTTTCCCGCGAGTGTACGCGGGTCGAAATGTGTTCTCCGCGAGTGTGAGCGGGTCGAAATGCGTTCCCCGCAGGTGTGAGCAGGTCGAAATGCGTTCTCTTCGAGTGTGTGCGGGTCGAAATGTGTTCCCCGCGAGTGTACGCGGGTCGAAATGCGTTCTCCGCGAGTGTGAGCGGGGCGAAATGCGTTCCCCGAAAGTGTGAGCAGGGCGAACATTCGACCATGTCAACAATTATGCATTATGAATTATGAATTATGAATTATAAAAGCCCCGCTGCAAGGAAAGCCTGTTCAAGGTCGGCGATGAGGTCATCTGCATCTTCGAGACCTGCCGAAATGCGTATCAGGTTTGAGGGTATATCAGCAAGTTTCATCTCATCTGCATTCAGCTCACTGTGCGTGGTGTTGGGCGAGTCAACTATAAGTGAACGCGCATCTCCCAAATTGACATGATAGTGGAACAGCCTGATATTGTTCAGGAAAACGGCTTCCTGCTCTGCCGTGCCTTTTATGCCGAAACTCAGTACACCGCCGCCGCCAAGGGGCAGGTGCTTCTTTGCAAGCTCGCGGTACTTGTAGCTTTCAAGGCTGGGGTGACGCACCCATTCAACAGCAGGGGAGCTTTCAAGGTAAGCCGCCAGCTTCGCCGCGTTCGCAGACTGCTTAGCAACTCTCTCAGAAAGGGTCTCCAGCCCTATTATGCCGAGATATGCGTCCTGAGGCGAAAGTGCCGCGCCCAGCAGGTTGAGATATACAAGGGTCGCCCTGAAAATAAAGAAATTATCAGGGAAAATATCTGCGGGGGACTTGCCTTTGAGCATAACGATAGGCTCGTAGAACTGCGGGTAGCGCTCTTTTGTGTACAGGCTCATATCACCGTTGTCAAGGATAAGCCCCGCTATGATATTGCCATGACCCGTCAGCGCTTTTGTCGCAGAATATACTACTATGTCAGCACCATGCTCAAAGGGTCTGTACAGATACGGCGTAGCAAGGGTGTTGTCCACCACCACAGGTACGCCGTGCCTGTGTGCGGTCTCTGATACAGCATCTATGTCAGCCAGATATGCGTTGGGATTGCTTATCGACTCCAGAAACACCGCCTTGACATCATCGGTAAGCTCTTTTTCAAGCCTTTCGGGATCAAGCACTGCATCGGTTATCTTCACGGTAATGCCGAGCTCGGGGAACAGTCTGTCAAAAGCATCAATAGTGCCGCCGTATACATATGGAGAGGCAAGTATAGTGCCGCCTTTTGATGCAAGGTTCATCAGCGTATAGGTTATGGCTGCCATTCCCGAACCTACTGCGACCACATTCGCCGCGCCGTCAAGAGCCTTCACACGTTCCGCAAAATAGGTCACGGTGGGGTTTCCCACGCGGGTGTAAAGGTAGCCCGCTTCCTTGTAGGTGAACAGGTTCTGCGCATGTTCGGTGTCCCTGAAATCGTAGGAAGCGGTCTGGTAAATGGGCGGCGATACTGCCTGATTGTTGTCAGCTGGCTCGTAGCCTGCTCTTATCTTTCTTGTGTCAAATCTCAATTCTGCCATTATCATCATTTCCTTTCGGTTTAAGTTTACTCCAGTTTAACCGAAAAGTTTGGATAGGTCAATAAAAATCGGTGACAACGTTTGCACTCTGTACGCGGCTGACAGCACAGGGATACTGCTTATGCCGCCGAAATATCCTCTGAAAAAGCAGGCAGACGGGCTTTTTAAGCTATATGTGATAACGTTATCACCCAATATCTGCGGCGTTTTGACGATATTCGCAAGCCGCGCGAAAACCGCGTTTGGCAGGATATGTGATAACGCTGTCATGTACGGGGGAGTATCTGACTTGAATATTGATCAGGAGGCTATAAAACTGCATATACCAATATTTCATCTGAAAAAACTTATCCGTAAGCTGTACACAGAAATATGTTAAAAGCTATGCGGCATTAACAAGGTGCTTGGTCTCAGATTTTACAGAACTTGACAATGCCGCCCTTTAATGATATAATGATAGCACTATATATTATTATATGACTATCCCTTTGGCACACCACTGCAAAATACCTTTATCAATGAGGAAAAACTGAGTTGATGTTATCTTTCCCCCGAAAGATAACCTCAAACTGTATTCAATTCCCGATATAACATAGTTTATTTTGGTGTATCAGCGGGATAGTCATATATATTATTTATCAGCAAAGCTGTCTTTTATGATGATCTGCAATATATACCATTACAGTGAGAGATACGGCTGAGGATATATTGGATATAACGCACATATACGCGATGACGGCGAAAGACAGTCTGATGGCACTGTATATAATGAAAAGCGGGAATTTTCGGAGGTTATTATGAAAACTGTTTTTACTGCTTGGGAGAGTTATGATAATATCGAAAAATGCTCAGTGACAGTACAGATCATTGTTTCTGTATTTGTGATCGTTTATGCCATATTGTTTATAGCCGGTGCAGTACATAATAATTATGTCGCAGAAATAGGTCTGGGTATAGCCATGATGGCGCAGGGGATCAGAGAATGGCGCAAAAATAAAGTCTTGGCGGTTTTTTCTTTTGCGGTCGTCATATTTATAGCCTTTGCGGCTGTCAGCATATATTTGCGCAGATAAAATGATACCATATCATATATCACGGCATGACATCACTTTGCCGTATTTTTTTTTCAGGCAGACTGTCCGTTTTTATATATCGGGATATGTCCTGCGGTTGTGAAGCACGATCACCTGAAATATCTGCATGTGATATAATGCAGAAGTTGGAGCAAGCATTCGGCTTGCCATATAGAGAGAAAGAAAAAGGAGAACGACAAATGAAACAAAACCAAAATGTAAGAGCAGCTGCTCTGGGCTATTATCTTATATTGTATATTCTGTGGGCGGTCTTGGAGTGCGTGATCGTTCCGAAACTTGAACTGCACCTTAGTCATGCCGCTGTTGATGTTATCAAGGAGACAGTATGTAAGATACTATTCTGGTTTATTCCTGCATTGATACTGTTTATTCGTCACAGTGACAGCATGTTTCTCCCCAAAAGCGAGATATTGGGGAACGCAAAAAAAACAGTCACTTACATTCCGATGTGGATATTGATAGCTGTATTTACGGCGTGGCATCTGCTGCTTAACTATTTTCATAACGGAACGATAGTGCTTTCTCCGTCGTTTAAGGCGGCGGATATTTTGATTTCGATCTTTGTGGGCATTACGGAAGAAATGGTATTCCGCGGATTTCTTTTGAATACCGAACTGAAAGAACAAAGACCGTGGCTCGCATTATCAGGCAACGCTGTGATGTTCCTTTTGATACACTTCCCGATCTGGCTGCGGGAGGATGTGTTTGTAACGTATATGACAAGTTTTGCATTTATGCAGCTGATAGCGCTGAGTATGATATTCGGTTTTGCATTTGTAAAGAGCAGGAGTATCGTCGTACCGATCATTCTGCACGCATACTGGGATATGCTGTGTTTTGCATTTGCGTGAAAAAATGCAGACCGAATATAAACATATCCCAGTTTGGCTGTGTATCGTTCCCCGCCGAAGGCGGGGGAACAATACGAAAGAACAGCCATTTTGTATCAGCAGCAATACACATCAAAATTGAGAGATAAACATTACGTGCAGAGCAAGATCTGCTCTGCATTTTTATGTCCGCTCCACAACTGTCAATAACATTTTCACGATAGGGAATGTTTTGCGGTACACGGGCTTCATGCGCACCGCGAATTATCACTCACAGTGCGCTTTGATGTTAGTGTGCGGCTTGAGTGCAGGCGCGGTATAATTGAAGTAAACCAATAAACAGATATATCAAAATCAGGAGGTCATTATGGAAGTTAATAATTACGATACTTATTTCGAGGTGATATTTAAATGCGTGGGGAAAGAAGATACCATCTGTCATTTTTTCCCGCAGGACAGATTTTTACGCGAACAATATGACGAGATCAGGGCACAGGTGAGGTCATTATCCGAAAGATTTGAGGGTCTGAGACCGGGAGTCTCACTTTGCGGCGGTTTATTTTCAGTATATTTCCCGCTCTCAAAATTCCCAAAGGAACGCCATGATGAGATACTCGGGGCTGTGATGTCTGCCATGAACGGCATATCGGGGATAAAGGCGGCATATATCACCGATAACGGCGATTATATGAGCTATGATGAAATAGAGGACGATATGGCAGATATGCAGGAGACTTTCGATGAAAGCTATTGGGACGATATTCTGGGTATCACAAAGCTCGCTCTTGATTATACCGCTCACGCAGAAGGCATTGAGGGCGAATGCTTCTATTACAGTGTTTACTTTGCCGATGATACAGCGGGAGAAGAAAAGGCAGAGATCGTAAGAAATGCGGTAGAGTCCTTTGATCTTGGACTTGCAGATGATGAATACAGCGGTTATTTAAGCATTACTGCCGACAATGACAAGGTACAGATATATCTCGATCTGGGTAATGTTCAGGGGAAAAATGAGAAGAAGGTCATTCACGGCATACTTCTCGCCCTAAACAATGTTCGGGGTATCAAAAGCGTTATCATCAATGAGGTGTGAACTTTGGGCTATCCCTGTTATATAAAGCTCTGTGGGGTATATATCATCAGAGAAAGCCTAATGGCATGCTGTCAGCAAGAGATATAAAATATAGCCCAATTTGGCCAATTTGGTTGTGTATTGTTCCCCCGCCGAAGGCGGGGGAACAATACGAAAGAACAGCCATTTTGTATCATCAGCAATACACATCAAAATTGGGAGTAAAATATAGCACCCGTAATGTCCGTATATAGCTGTGGGGGCACAAAAGCGAGTTGTTGTAATGTAATGACAGCTCGCTTTGTTTATGCAGGAAGGATCTTTAATATGTTATATGACTATCTCTTTAGCACACCAACTAAAAATGCGGTGAACAAAAGGATAATTGAGCGCCATACGCTTCTGTATAGCCGCTGTTTTTGTGGTGTGTCAGCGGGATAATCACATAAATGAATATGCCGTGCAGGGCTGAGCGTTCCTGCACGGTTTGTATTTTATGATGTTTTGTTTGTGCTGTTGAAAGCGATATAGCAAAGATCCCTCAGATACACTTTCATAGTGTTTCTGAGGGATCTTGTATTTGTTCCAACAGGGGAGGACCTGTGCTTAAATGATATTATATATCAATCAACAAAATTTAATTTCTCCAACAGCCATGTGATGATCTTCTTAGAGCCTGAAATTGATCTGGCTTCGAGAAGCATGCCTGTTCTTATTTCACGAATATTGCCGTCTTTGTTTTTCAGCTTATTCTCGGACAGAGTGGCTTGGGCTATATAATATTTCATGCCTGAAGATCCATTTGAGATCGAATCAGCTGAAATAGAGGTTATCTCACCTGTTACTTTACCATATTCGTTATATGGTATCGCATCAATGATATATTCGGTCTTTTGCCCGACTTTTACTTTTGCTATCTCATTTTCGGGGATATACAGTGTGACTTTAAGATCATCACCGTCGGGTATGATACTGCAAAGCGAACTTCCTGCCTGAACTATATCACCTGCGCTGAACTCGCTTATCAGAGTTACAGTGCCGTCCACCGAAGCCTTTATTTCGGCATTTTTTATAGTTTCATCGACCTCTGCAAGCTGTGACCCGAGAGTTCTGATATTATCTTTGAGCATATCTATCTCGGAATTTACCGTCACTACCGCTTCGTTTTTCAGCTTGTCAGCCGACAGCTTTTCGTAGGTGTCGAGGTCTTTGACATTTTTCAGTGAAACTTCCAGACTCTTTTTATTGCTTTCCAGTGTTTTTATCTCTTCTTCCAGAGCGGTCATTTTGCTTTGCACCTGTGCGATGTACCCGCTTTTCAGCGATTCCAGATCAATTACCGAAGTATCATATGCATTTTTTGCTTTTGTTACATCGGCATCTGTTACGGGCAAAGTACGGCTTTGTATGGTGTAGTCGTTGTAAAGACGCTGATATTCAGCCTGCTTGGCAGCATAATCATCAGCAAGTTCGCCGTACCTTGCGGCATATCCATCGAAACTTGCCTGAATATCACTGTCTGATGAACTGAAACCCGTGCCTTGCTGTACTGCATTTTTCAGACTGTCATACTCCTGCAAAGTGGTTTGCAGTTCTTCATTATCGCTGTCAGCGGAGAGCTTGTTCTCCAGTATGATGATCTCAGTGCGTATATCAGCCAGATATATGTCCCTGTGTTCGCCCAGAGCCGAAAAAGCATTGTCAGCCGCGATCTTAGCCTCCTCTACCTGTGAGGGCGATATGCTTTCAGCGGCGCTGATGTCATTGAAAGCGTTCTGTGTACTTTCATATGCTATCCTGTACTGTTCGCTTTGCAGATATGCTTTCTGCCAGCTTGTGTCGAATTCGTTATATACAGCTGAAACATCGCTGTTCCTGCCCTGATATGCAGTATTGTTCCTGATACAGGCGATAAGTGCATCGTATTCGGCAAGCAGGGTATTCTTATCTGCCAGAGCGGTCTTTGCTTCTGCGAGGGCGTTTTCCTTGTCCTCTTTTGTCAGACCGTCGGAAAGTGCGGTGTTGTCTATCTCCTGCGCGTTTATAAGCGTGCCGTTTTTATACTGCTCATATCTGTAATAGAATTTTGAGTCATTCGCATCGTTTTTGAATAGGTTCTCATTCTGCTCGATACTCTGTTTAAGAAGTTCTGTATTGGTGAGGTCTGAATTATACGCAGCCAGCTTATCTTCCAGTATCTTTTTCTGACTTTCGGCATATTCCGAATCCAGCATGAAAAGTACATCGCCTGCCTTTACGGTCTGTCCTTCACAAACAAGTATCTCTTTCAGCTTACAGCTATTGACTGTAAGGACAGAACTTGCAGTATTCTGCGTTTTTACTTCTCCGGAAACTTTTGTATATTCGTCTATCCTGAATATACAGGCAAATACCACCGCAGTAATGATGACCGCGAGCAGGATATAAATGAACCATCTTATTTTAGGCGATTCCTCGCTCTCCATCATTTCACGGCTGTCTGATATATCTTTGAGGTCTATAACTATGCCTTTCATTACATCGCCCCCTTACACCATACCTGTGAAGAACGGGAATCCCATATAGGGGACTTGATCGTTCGTTTCTGTCTGCGGCGGTTCGTTTGTTTCGGCACTGTTCTCGGAGTAATTCTCAGGCAGCTGATCTTTCCAAAGGTCATAGTATCTGCCTTTTCTTGCTATCAGCTCGCTGTGTGTGCCTTGCTCGATAAATTTGCCCTGTTCCATAACGAATATCTTGTCGCACCGCATAATGGTACTTAATCTATGGGCAATTATTATCGTGGTGATATTCCTTGAAAGACTGTTGATAGTCTTTTCAATAGCCTTTTCAGTAATAGAATCAAGGTTGCTTGTAGCTTCGTCCATGATAAGAATATCGGGCTTTTTCAATAAAGCTCTTGCAATAGCAAGACGCTGTTTTTGTCCGCCAGAAAGGTTAGCGCCGTTTTCCTCAAGCATAGTCTCATATCTCAGCGGCAGACTGTTTATAAATTCATCTGCCTTGCTGAGGCGGCAGGCTTCGATGATGTCCTCCATTGAGGCATCTTCGTTGCCAAGTTCAAGGTTTTCCCTGATAGTTCCGCTGAAGAGGAATATATCCTGCGATATGTAAGCTATCCTGTTTCGGAGGGATTCAAGGTTAATATCTTTCAGGTTGTAGTCACCGATGAATATTTCGCCCTTTTCCCACGGATAGAAGTTCATAAGCAGTTTTGAAAGTGTGGTCTTTCCCGAACCGCTTTCACCCACAAGTGCTATCTTCTCGCCTGCGTTGATAGTCATATTGATGTTTTCAAGCACGAGCCTTCTTGTGCCGTATCTGAAATCGAGATTTTCTATCCTGATAGGCAGATTGAGCGATGTGGGAGCGAGCTTCCTCTTTTCGTCCTGAACCTTTTCAAGTTCAAGGTCGAGTATCTCTGAAAGCCTTTCAGCGGCTACGATAGCCGTCTGCATAGTGGGCTGTAAGTTGATAAGATTTTTGACAGGATCGAGGAAATATGCGAGCAGTGCATTGAATGTTATAAGACTTCCCAGCGTCATATTGCCGTTAAGGACATTCACAACGCCCACCCACAATATGACAGTTCCGCCTAATGTCGAAACTATACCTGTAAGTGTCTGGAGGGCATTGTTTATCATGCCGCCTTTGAATACGCTTCTCAGCAGTTTCACAAACAGCTTGTCGGTCTTAGCCTGAGCCTTGTCCTCTGCATGGAATGCCTTTACAGTCTCGATACCGTTGAGCGTTTCCACCAGATATGATGTCACCTGAGCATTGTTTTCCATCTGCTTCTCATTTATCTTTTTGACAGGTTTGTTGAAAGCCAGCACGATAACACCGTAAAGTACAACTATCACCACTGCTATGAAGAAAAGAGTATGGTTCTGGGTGAAAAGCACTGCACCTCCGAAGATAGCCATAAGAGAATCTATCATAATGGTCAGTGTTGCACTTGAAATTGCATCTCTTATCTTTGAAGCATCGGTAAAGCGCGATACTATCTCACCGACCTTTCGTGTGCCGAAGAAGTTCATCGGCAGACCCAGCACATGTTCGTAGTAGCCGAGTATCAGGGGAATATCAAGTTTTTGCCCGAGATACAGCATAAGGTGATAGCGGAACGCTTCGAGTATCGCTTTAAAAATATACAGCACAATAACACCGACAGACAGCGCCGTCAGTGTCTTATGGGTCGAATTCGGAACAATATCGTCCATAATAAATCGGAAGTAGAACGATGCCAGTATACCGAATATCGTTATCATCAGAGAGGATAAGAAAATATTGACAAGCAGCCTTTTCTGCGGTACCATCAGGCTGAAAAAGCGTGAGAGTACTCCTTTATTTTCGTTGCCTTTCTGAAATTTAGATGTAGGGACAAGTATTATAAGCACTCCTGTCCAGAGCTTGAAAAACTCATCGGGAGTGTATTTGACGATACCCTTTGCGGGGTCTGCAATTATTATCTTTTCTTTTGTAACTTTATGAACAACGACATAATGCAGCAGACTTCCGTCTACGACCACATGAGCGATAGCAGGAGTAGGAAATCCACTGAAAAAAGCGTCTTGGTTTCCCTTGACGCCTTTTGCAGTAAATCCAAGCTGTTCAGCTGCCTTTATCATACCATAAGCATTTGTTCCCTGCTTATCTGTTCCTGCGACCTCCCTTATCTTTGATATGGACAGGTTAAGTCCGTACTGCTTTGAGACCGTCGCAAGGCAAGCTGCTCCGCAGTCTGTTATGTCGTGTTGTTTTATGCAGTAGTATTTCATTATTTCACTTCCAATAATCTTTGATACAGAACTATGTAATCAACTATTTTCTAAATAGATTCATATTAAAAAAGTTTAAGAAGTAATTTTTGCATATTTTTTCATTATACCTGACCTTTGAAAAGAATATTAAAGAGCCGTAGTCAACCGCATTTGCAATACTGTGGAAAATTATACAGTATAACAGATTTTTTGTAGCAATAAATATCAAACAAGCAATTACTCCAAATACAAAAAGATCTATCATTCTTATAAAACCAAAATTGAAATGAATTATCATAAAAATTATGGAGCTGATCAAAATAGAAACTATTATTCTGAACATATTACTGCTTTTTCCTTTAAGAGCAGTAAAGATACCATAACGATAGATCAGTTCTTCTCCTATCGGTCCGAAAATAGATGAACCAATTAATAACGACAATGGCACAATATCTTTTTCTCCATATACTTCGATCAGAAAGTCTTTTCTTATAATAGACATAACCGACATATTATAAAAAAAGGAAAATCCAATGATCAAGATCAGGCTCCAAAAATTTAATTTCCAGTTATGGTCTTTTATTTTTATATCGTATTTCTTATTTGCAACGAACAAACACAAAAGTCCGCCAATGAAAGTTGAAACACCATACATGACATTTATTACGTATTCAGGAAAGTTTAATGCTTCAACAATAACTGAAAACAATAATGGAAATAATCCTATGATCCATAAAATCAAAGCTTTTCCAAGTGAGTCTTTATATTTTACCATTATATATACCTTTCAAAATTTATTATGTTGTATTATCTTTTTCTGTTATGTTCTTTTGTTCTGAATTATTCAACCTTTACAATTCATGTTTATATTATATCACGGACAAGTCATTAATGTCAATAATTTAATATAAAATTTGAAAATCTTTACATGATAACAGCTTAACCATTAACTGCGGTTTGAGAGCAGTTCTTTTTTATCCATTTGTGTTCGGGTTTTTATATGTTGGGGGGATATAGAGCCTTATTATTTAAGGAGTCAATTTTGTACTATCCTTCTTTTTGGCAAAGTAAAAAATGATATTCCGAAAATAACAGCTAAAGGAATACATATAAACATTATTTTTTCATTATACCTGACCTTTGAAAAGAATATTAAAGAGCCGTAGTC
>NZ_CACWPP010000035.1 GCF_902762735.1 uncultured Ruminococcus sp. | reverse complement strand
CCCAATTTTGATATGTATTGCTGATGATACAAAATGGCTGTTCTTTCGTATTGTTCCCCCGCCTTCGGCGGGGGAACAATACACAACCAAATTGGGATTATGGGTTTTGTGACCGGATTTTGTCTGAATTTTAAGGCGTATCGCTATAATGACTGAATTCCGTGTCAATGACCAAAATGTGCTTGAAATTTTGTGAGAAGTGTGCTATAATAAATGAGTAAAATATTTTTTCTCATGGAGGTTTAAAATTATGGGAATGTTCGATAAGCTGATAGCTAATCTTAAAGCTGAAAAAAAGACCATCGTTTTCACTGAGGGCAGCGATGCACGTATACTCACCGCCGCTGACAGACTGCTGAAAGAGGGTCTGATGGGCGTTATCCTCTGCGGTAACGTTGATGAGGTAAAGGCTGCTGCTGCCGCAGGCAATTTCAATATTGACGGCGCTGAGATACTCGACCCCGCTACTTATCCCGAGATGGACACTCTTGTAGCACAGATGGTCGAGCTGAGAAAGGGCAAGATGACTGAGGAAGAAGTAAGGGCTGCTCTTGCAAAGTCCAACTACTTCGGCACTATGCTCGTTAAGGCAGGCAAGGCTGACGCTCTGCTGGGCGGCGCTACATATTCCACCGCTGATACTGTCAGACCTGCACTCCAGATAATCAAGACCAAGAAGGGCTCTAATCTGGTAAGCTCTTCCTTCATACTCTTCCGTGAGAAGGACGGCAAGGAAGAAAAGATAGCTATGGGCGACTGCGCTATCAATCTGGGTTACACTGACAGACTCGACAAGGACGGCAACGTTGTTCTGTCCGCCGCAAGACAGCTGGCTGAGGTAGCTGTTGAGACCGCAAGAACTGCTGATTTCTTCGGCATTGATCCTAAAGTAGCAGTACTGAGCTTCTCCACCTACGGTTCGGGCAAGGGCGGCACTGTTCAGCTGAGCCACGATGCAGTTATCGAAGCAAGAAAGCTCGATCCCGAGCTTGTTATCGACGGCGAGTTCCAGTTCGATGCGGCAGTTTCCGCAGAAGTTGCAAAGACCAAGTGCCCTGACAGCAAGGTAGCAGGTCAGGCTAACACATTCATCTTCCCACTTATCGAGGCAGGCAACATCGGCTACAAGATCGCACAGAGACTGGGCGGCTATGAGGCTTACGGTCCTATCCTCCAGGGTCTGAATGCGCCTATCAACGACCTCTCCAGAGGCTGCAACGCCGATGAAGTCTACAAAATGGCTATCATCACCGCAGGCATGGCTTAAATTTAATTCATAATTCATAATGCATAATTCATAATTATCGGCATGAATAGTCGTTCTCCGCGCTTACATATCGTGCATAAACACTCTCCGTGCCGACATATCGTGCATAAATTTCGAGGGTGGGAGCTTGCTCCCACTCTTTTTTTGCACCGCCGCACGCGCTGACATATTGTGCATGACGCGCCTCCACGCAGACACATGCGTTAATTCATAATTCATAATGCATAATTCATAATTATTGGCATGAGCAGTCGTTCTCTGCGCTTACATATCGTGCAGAGACACTCTCCGTGCCGACATATCGTGCATAAAATTCGAGGGTGGGAGCTTGCTTCCACCCTTTTTTGCACCGCCGCACGCGCTGACATATTGTGCATGACACGCCCGCCAACCTCCCTCGCCTGCACACCACGCATAACACCCCTCGCCGCCACATTACGCGCCCCTCTTTCTCCCACTTTTTTGTACACTAAATTGTTGCATGAAATGCCGATATGTGGTATAATACTTTTAAGAACGATTTCTGCATCACAGGAGGTAACACCGATGAGATTACTCTGCATTGACGGCAACAGCATTATGAACCGCGCCTTTTACGGCATACGCCTGCTTACAAATTCCAAAGGCATACCCACCAACGCCATCACGGGCTTTATGAACATCTATATGAAAGAACTGGAAGAAGTCCACCCCGACTGCGTGGCTGTGGCATTCGACCTTCGCGCACCCACTTTCCGCCATAAGGCGAGTGCCGCTTACAAGGCTAACCGCAAAGGCATGCCCGATGAACTCGCACTGCAGATGCCCCTTATAAAACAGCTTCTGGGGCTTCTCGGCATAAAGACGGTGGAGTGCGAGGGCTATGAAGCCGACGACATTCTCGGCACACTCTCAAAAGCGGCGGCTGACAGCGGCAACGAATGCTTTATCCTTACGGGCGACCGCGACAGCTTTCAGCTGGTTTCCGATAAAGTCACGGTAAGACTGGCAGGCACTAAAGAGACTAAAATTTACACCCCCGCCCGCATAATGGAGGAATACGGCGTTACCCCCCGCCAGATGATAGAGGTCAAGGCGCTGATGGGCGATACCTCCGACAATATTTCGGGCGTTAAGGGCATCGGCGAAAAGACCGCGCTCAACCTCATACAGCAGGCGGGCAGTGTTGAAGCCCTCTACGCCGACCTTGACAGCTTCACCATAACCAAAGGCAACCGCGCCAAGCTGGAAGCGGGTCATCAGGACGCGATAGACAGCCGGTTTCTCGCTGAGATATGCCTTTCCGCACCCATTGAGAGCGATACTGCTTCCTACAAGCTGGGTACACCCGATGCAGACAAGGCGAAAGAACTCCTCGTTGACCTTGAGATGCTGAGACTGCTTGAAAGGCTCAAACTGACAGGCGCAGACAGCGAAACGCCGCAGAAGTCCGCTGAGGAAACTGCCCTTAAACTGAAAGACCTGCCCAAATACGAAACAGGTCTGCCGCTGAACGATGATGCCATCTCACAGATGACTGAGGGAACAAAAGCCGCATTCATATTTGACGGCGCTAAATTGCAGGTGTTCTTTGCTGACAAGGCTTATGTTATAGCTTCGGGTGACTGGGATTTCGAGGGCATCGCACTGAGATTTTTTGAGAGCGGCTGTGAAAAGACCGCATTCGAGGGCAAACAGGCGCACAAATTCGCATTCGATAACGGCACACGGCTGAATGGTCTGACTTTCTGCTGTGACCTTGCGGGCTATCTGCTGAATTCACAGGCAGGCGAGTACACCACCGAGAACCTCAGCCTGACCTACAAGGTGACGTACCGCAGTGATATGGGCGAATTCGCCGACATCTGCACCATACTGCCGCTGGCTGAGGACCTGAAACTCCGCCTTGAACAGACCGATATGCTGAAACTCTTCAACGAGGTCGAGATGCCCCTCTGCGAAGTGCTGGCATCTATGGAACACTATGGTGTACGCGCCGATACCGACGGCATACGCGAGTTCGGCAAGGGGCTTAAAAAGGACATCGAAGCGCTGACCTCTCGGATATACGACCTTGCAGGCGGCGAGTTCAACATAGCATCGCCAAAACAGCTGGGCGAGGTGCTGTTCGAGAAACTTGGTCTGCCCGCAAAAAAGAAAACGAAATCAGGCTATTCCACCAACGCAGAAGTTCTGGAAGAACTGGCGGACAAGCACCCCATAGTCGGGCTGGTGCTTGAATACCGCACGCTGACAAAGCTGAACTCCACCTACGTTGACAGCCTGCTGAAAGAGGTCGAGACTGACGGGCGTGTACACAGTGTTTTCAAGCAGACAGAGACCCGCACAGGCAGGATAAGTTCCACCGAACCCAACATGCAGAACATACCCGTCCGCAAAGAGATAGGCAGGAATATGCGCAAATTCTTCGTGGCAGGGGACGGCTATACTTTCCTCGATGCCGATTACAGCCAGATAGAACTGCGCGTGCTGGCAGAAGTCTGCGGCGATGAGAACATGCGCAAAACTTTCGCTGACGGCACCGACATACACACCATGACCGCCTCGCAGGTGTTCGGCATACCCGCCGATGCAGTGCTGCCCGAGATGCGTTCGGCGGCAAAAGCGGTAAACTTCGGCATAATCTACGGCATCGGGGCATTCTCACTGTCGAAAGACATCGGTGTTTCGGTGAAGGAAGCCAAGCAGTACATCAAGAACTACCTTGACAACTTCCCGAAAGTTTCCGAGTTTATGGACAAGACCGTTGAGGACGGCATAAAGAACGGCTATGTCACCACCATTTTCGGCAGACGCAGATATATCCCCGAACTGGCGGCTACAAATAAAGTCATGCAGGCATTCGGCAAGCGCGCCGCGATGAATGCGCCGATACAGGGCGCGGCGGCAGACATAATCAAAATGGCGATGGTGAAAGTCTATAAACGCCTTAAAGCCGAAAAGCTGGACGCAAGGCTGATATTGCAGGTACACGATGAACTCATCATCGAAGTCACCCCCGATGACAAGGAAAAAGCAAAAGCCATCTTAAAGGAAGAGATGGAAAAAGCAGTAAACTTCACAGTGCCGATGGAAGTATCGGTAGGCGAGGGCAAAAGCTGGTATCTGGCAAAAGAATAAAATGCAGACTGATGTGCGCGGACGTTTTTCGTTCGCGCACTTTTATTTTATATATACAAATTCCGCACCCGAACTTTGTGGAATATCACCCCATAAAAATCCCCCTCACCATACGTATATATATCAGACAACACAAACAAGGGGGCGACCGTATGCGCAAACAGATAATTATTTCGGCGGCAGTCATATCGGCGGTGCTGATGATACCTTTCCCCATACAGCTGAAAGACGGCGGAACAGTCAGATACAAAGCGGCGCTGTATATGGTCGAAAAGCCCCGCGCTATCACAGAAAAAGACGATCAGATGGGCTGTACCGTCGGTACAAGGCTGTACATATTCGACAAAAAGATATACGAAAACGTGCAGTTTCAGCCCATAACACAATAGACAGACAACATCTGCGGAAAAACAGAAACTTATGTAGAACAACCAAAAAGAGAAAAACAGGAGGAAAAGAATATGAAGAACACAAATTTAAATAAGATAGTCTGCGCGGCAGTGGCAGGCATAATGCTTGCGCTGACAGCCTGCGGCGAGGTCAATTCTGACCGATATGCACACGACTGGGATTACATGGGATCCCGTCCGTCATCGTCCACCGCCGAAACGGTACTCACCCCCGATGAACCTGCCCCCGATGAATCAACTCCCGATATAGGCGGCAGTTCAAAAGCAGTTGTGGCTGAACCTGATACGAAACCCGATGATGAGTTCTATGAGGCTTACAATAATTACGCCGCCGAACTTTTCATCAAGACCTGCGACGATGACCTGCGCGATGGCAAAAACGCCATGATCTCCCCCGAAAGCGTTATGATGGCGCTGGGCATGACTGCCAACGGCGCTAAGGGCGAGACCCTCACCCAGATGGAAGAAACTCTCGGCGGCACACCCATCGACAAGCTGAACACCGCTATGCAGTACCGCATGGCACGCTTCAACAATGCGTCTGATGTCAGCTTCAATGTGGCAAATTCCGTGTGGGTGCGCGATGATGCCGACCGCATCAAAATGTCTGAGGATTTCTGCAACAAGGCGCGTGACTTCTACGGCGCTGAAAGTTTCCTCGCGCCCTTTGATACCTCCACCGTTGCCGACATAAACAACTGGGTCAGCGAACAGACCAAACAGATGATACCCTCGATAATCGACCAAATACCAGATGATGCTATGGTATATCTTGTAAACGCCATCGCATTTGAGGGCAAGTGGGCTGAGGGTTACAAGGACTATCAGATACAAGCCGATGACATTTTCACCAACTCAAAGGGCGAAGAAGAAAGAGTCGATATGCTGTACTCGGAAGAGGGCTACTATATTGCGGAGGACGGCGTGACAGGCTTTATCAAGCCATATATGGGCTATGAATACGGCTTTATGGCACTCCTGCCCGAAGAGGGCACAGACCTCGCCGACTTCACCGCTTCTCTTGACGGCGAAAAACTCAGAAAGTTCACGTCAGATGCAGGCGGAGATGTAAATGTCTGCATACCCGAATTTACCTTTGACTACGACAACGAACTCAGCGAAGAATTGCAGTCTATGGGCATGGTGCTTCCCTTTGAGGGCGGTGATTTTTCGGGCATGGCAGATTGTGCCGACGGCAACCTTGAGATAAACCGTGTTCTCCACAAGACCCACATCGAGTTAGACCGCGAGGGCACCAAAGCCGCCGCCGCCACCTCCGTTGAAATGAAGTGCGAAGCCGCCAGAGAGACAGAAGAACCAAAGTATGTCTATCTGAACCGCCCCTTTGCTTTCGCCATAGTTGACCTCGAAAACGGCAGTCCCATCTTCATCGGAGCGGTAAATACAATACACAATTCATAATTCATAATTCATAATTCATAATTGTTGACATGCATTTATGCTTCGTTGTTTTATCGAAAGATACCACATAATTATTGACATGTACGCGAGTTTTGCGTTTTTGTCGGAAGAATGCAAGAAAATACCCGCAGGAAAAACAATTCCTGCGGGTATTATTTTATCATCATACATTCTTCTGACAGAACAACAAAGCTATAATGCCTGCCAATAATTATGCATTATGAATTATGAATTATGAATTATCAAAGTTTCCCGTGTACAGCTGGAAGTACTTGCCCTTTTTGTCGATAAGTTCGTCGTGCGTGCCGCGCTCGATTATCCTGCCCTGTTCAAGTACCATTATGCAGTCGGAATTCTTTACAGTAGACAGCCTGTGTGCGATAACAAAGGTCGTTCTGCCGTGCATAAGTGCGTCCATGCCTGCCTGTACCAGCTTTTCGGTGCGGGTATCTATGGAGGAAGTCGCCTCATCGAGTATCAGTACAGGAGGGTCTGCAACTGCCGCCCTTGCTATGGCAAGAAGCTGACGCTGACCCTGACTGAGATTGCCGCCGTCGCCTGTCAGCACCGTGTCATAGCCGTGTTCCAGCTTTTCGATAAAGCCCGAAGCGTTCGCCAGCTTAGCCGCCGCCCTGCATTCTTCATCGGTGGCGTTGAGGTTTCCGTAGCGTATGTTATCCATGACAGTGCCCGTGAAAAGGTGGGTATCCTGCAAAACTATGCCCAGCGTTTTTCTCAGCGCAGGCTTTTTTATTTTGGTGATGTTTATGCCGTCATACCTTATCTTGCCGTCCTGTATGTCGTAGAAACGGTTTATCAGGTTGGTGATGGTGGTCTTGCCCGCACCCGTCGAACCGACAAACGCTATCTTCTGACCGGGCTTTGCAAACAGCTTGACATCGTGCAGAACTATCTTGTCATCGTTATACCCGAAATCCACGCCGTCAAAGACTATCTCGCCTTTCATGCGGGTGTAGGTAACAGTGCCGTCCTCCTTGTGAGGGTGCTTCCATGCCCATGTGCCTGTGCGTTCTTCACACTCTTTCAGTTCGCCGTTCGGGTCTATCTTAGCGTTGACGAATTCCACATAGCCCTCATCAGTTTCGGGCTTCTGGTCAAGCAGGTCCATAACTCTGCCCGCGCCCGCAGTCGCCATTATGATGAATGCCATCTGCTGGCTTATCTGGGTGATGGGCATGGTGAAGTTATTATTCAGCGTCAGGAAAGCTGTCAGCTTGCCCATAGTAATACCGCCGATATTGTTTATCATCAGCACCGCGCCCAGCAAAGCGCACAGCACAAAGCTGATATTGCCGATGTTGCCGTTTATCGGCATCAGTATGTTCGCGAATTTGTTTGCGTTGTTGGCGCTGTCACGCAGTCTGTCATTGAGTTCCTTGAAATCAGCCTGCGCCTTTTCCTCATGGCAGAACACCTTGACTACCTTCTGACCGTCCAGCATCTCTTCGATAAAGCCGTTGACCTCACCGAGATCCTTCTGCTGTGCCGCAAAATACTTGCCCGAACTGCCCGAGATCTTCGCAGTCACAAACATCATGACCGCCGCCATGAATATAGAGAGCAGTGTCAGGAAACCGCTGAGCGCTATCATCGAGAAAAGTGTGACCACCAGCGTAACGACGGAGTTTATCAGCTGAGGTATGCTTTGTGAGATAAACTGACGCAGAGTATCGACATCGTTGGTGTACACCGACATTATATCGCCGTGTGCATGGGTGTCAAAATACTTTATCGGCAGACTTTCCATGTTGTCGAACAGGGAATTTCTGAAATTGCGCAGTGTGCCCTGTCCCACGTTTACCATTATCCTGTTGTATGCGTAAGCCGATGAAAGACCCAGCACATAGATGACAGCCAGCTTTACCAGTGCCATCGCCAGCGGCTTGTAATCGGGAATGAAATCTGCCCCCGCAGCTTTTTTCGCTGTCAGCATCGGTGTAACGTAATCATCAAGCAGTGACTGAATGAACATCATGCCCACCAGCGTCGTTATCGCCTGTATTATGATACATACCACCACTATCGCGAAATGTATCTTGTAATCCTTGAACATGAATTTAAGCACGCGCCCCAGCACTTTGAAAGTGTCCTTATCCATCTTGGGGCGGGGTGCTGTCCTGTCCATACGAGGCATTTACACTCCCTCCTTTCCTACGCTGACAGCCTTGCCCTCAGCATTTTCGGGACGGTCGAAATCTCCGCCGCCGCCGACCTGTGAATTGTATATATCAGCGTAAGTTTCGTTGTTTTTCAGCAGTTCTTCATGTGTGCCGATGCCTGTTATCCTGCCGTCCTCAAGCACCAGTATGCGGTCGGCTTTCTCAACGCTGGAGATCCTCTGTGCGATTATCAGCTTTGTAGTGCCGGGTATCTTCTCAGCAAAAGCCTGCTTTATCTTAGCGTCCGTCGCAGTGTCCACCGCACTTGTCGAATCATCGAGTATCAGCACTTTCGGGCGCTTCATCAGCGCACGCGCGATACAGAGCCTTTGTTTCTGTCCGCCCGAAACGTTAGCGCCGCCGCGCTCTATGTGAGTGTTGTACTTGTCGGGCATTCTTTCGATAAATTCATCAGCGCACGCCGCCCTGCATGCTTCTATGCACTCTTCTTCAGTGGCATTCGGGTCGCCCCAGCGCAGGTTATCGAGGATACTGCCCGAGAACAGCACATTCTTCTGCAAAACGACAGATACGTTATCTCTCAGAAATTCCATGTCATAGTCGCGAACATCTACGCCGCCCACCTTGACACAGCCCTTTGTCACATCATAAAGCCTGCTTATCAGGTTCACCAGCGAGGTCTTGCCGCTGCCCGTCGAACCGATTATGCCTATCGTTTCGCCCGACTTTATGTGCAGGTCGATATTATGCAGAACATCTTTGTTCTCGCCCTTGAAATATGCAAAATCCACGCCCTCAAAGTCAATAGAACCGTCTTTCATCTCCCTGACTGCATTCGGCTTGTCAGCAAGTTCGGGCTTTTCGTCCAGCACTTCGCTGATACGCTTGATACTTGCGGTCGACATGGAGATCATTACAAATATGAACGACAGCATCATAAGCGAGATGAACGCTCTGAAAATGTAGGAGAACAGGCTTGTCAGCTCACCTGTTGTGAGCGTGCCGCCGACTATCATATGTGCGCCCAGCCAGCTTATGGCGATTATTGCCGAGTAGCTTACAAGCATCATTATAGGGTTGTTGAGCGCCACAATGCTCTCCGCCTTGACGAACATGTTGTACAGGTTGCCCGATGCCTTGCGGAACTTCTGCTTTTCGTAGTCCTCACGCACATACGCCTTCACCACTCTTATAGCCGATACGTTTTCCTGTACGCTTGCATTTAGTTCATCGTATTTGTGGAATGCTTCGCTGAATGTTTTCATGGCAAACCTTACCACCAGCCCCAGCGCCACACCCAGCACCAGCAGCGCCACCATGAACATGCTGCTCATACGCGGGCTTACCACAAAACTCATCACCATACTGCTTATCAGCATGAAAGGCGCACGCACCGCGATGCGTATGCACATCTGGAAAGAGTTCTGTATATTTGTTACATCAGTGGTCATTCGCGTTACCAGACCCGCCGTCGAGAACTTGTCGATATTGCCGAAAGAGAATGTCTGTATCCTGCGGTATATCTCTTCTCTCAGGTTGCAGGCAAAGCCCGTTGAAGCCCTCGCGCCGTGTACGCCCGACATGATGCCCGCAAACAGGCTGACCAGCGCCGCAGCCACCATCAGTGCGCCGTATAGCCGCACTGCTTTCATATCGCCTTTTTCAATGCCCAAGTCGATTATTTTCGCCATTATATAGGGCAGCAGTACCTCCATAATGACCTCCAGCATGGCGTATACAGGAGTAAGAATAGTGTCTTTCTTGTACTGCTTTATCTGGGAAAGGATCTTCCTCATTCCTCAGTTACCTCCTTTTCTGCACTATCCAGATTTTCAGCCATACGTGTCAGCAGAACATGGAGCGTGTCCAGTTCTTCGTCCGTAAAGCCCTGAAAAGCCTGATCTTCGATGCTGCTCATACAGCTTTCTATCTCAGCTTTGTGTGAAAGCGCCTTTTCGGTGACTATCAGACCTCGCCTGCGTTCATCGGTGTCACAGCCCTCCATAGTCAGGTAGCCTTTAGCCCTCAGCTTTTTCAGCAGACCCGACACAGTAGCCGCCGAAATATGCATGCACTTCTGTATGTCAGATGGGTAAACAGGTGCAGGGTGATAGATTATCGTCATCAGCACATGGCTCTGCGCGGCAGTAATGTCATTGTGGGCAAGCCGCGAGTTTATTATGCACCCGATCTTCTGGTGCGCATATTTTGAAGCCCTTATGACATCGGCTTGTTTTGACTTTCTCACTAAATATTCGCCTCCTTATAGTTAGCTTGCTAAATAGTACTTATATAGTATACTCCTATAATTTTTAAATGTAAAGCAATATTTTATGAACGAACTATTTTCATATGCTTTGCGCATGACTTGTCAGAAATATACTTCCCGCTTTAGCAATACTGACAGTTCTTTCTGCTAATGCCGAAAGATCAGCATTCGTCCTCCGCAGTACAGCTTTTGTCTCATTCCCCCGAAATAATTGATATTGTGATTATCCCGCTGACACACCACAAAAACAGCGGCTATACAGAACTTATGGGTCGCTCAATTATCCTTTTGTTCACCGCATTTTTAGTTGGTGAGCTAAAGGGATAGTCATAATATAAAATGGCTGTTCTTTCGTATTGCTTTCCCCGCCTTCGGCGGGGAAAGCAATACACAACCAAATTGGTATACAATTGATTTTGAAACGTTTTTGCAAAAGTGGTATCATATAGTCAAAGCAAGTGTATACCGAAAAAATCAGCTCCAATACGCTGACCGCCCCACATTGTACATAAAGCACAATGCAGGGCGGTCAACAACATACAATGGTGTTATACATTATAGTTATCCCTTTAAATCACCACTAAGAATAAAGACTCCCAATTTTGATGTGTATTGCCGATGATACAAAATGGCTGTTCTTTCGTATTGTTCCCCCGCCTTCGGCGGGGGAACAATATACGCCAAGAACCTAAAGTTCTGTATAGCCGCTGTTTTGTGGCGTGTCAGCGGGATAACCACATAATTCATTTTATGACTGTTTTTGCCATTATCACCGCGTTTTCGGCAGGGTCATCGTAAAAATCCTTCCGCAGACCCACCCGCGCAAATCCAAGACTTTCATACAGTGCTTTAGCCGCGCTGTTAGACTCCCGCACCTCCAGCACCCAGCGTTCCGCATCAGGCAGAACTTCTTCCAGCTTTTCAAACATCGCCCGCGCTATACCGCGCCTGCGGTATTCGGGCAATACGCAGATGTTGTTTATCTCAGCTTCGCCCGCCACGCACCAACAGCTGACAAAGCCCGCCGCCTTTCCGTCAACATACGCCAAAAACGTGTGGTCGTTTTGATTTTTCAGCTGTGCGCAGAGGGTCTGCCCGCTCCACGCCTCGCGCAGACATTTTGCCGAAAGTTCTGCTGCCGCCGAAACATTTTCCTCATTGAGCGCAACTATCTCCGTCATGGCTTTTCACCCACCAGCAGATAGCCGCCCTCTTCCCGCAGTACTTTCACACTGACATTCACAAACCCCGCTTGACGCGCCTGTTCCCTGAATGCTCTCGGCGGAGTGCCTATACCTGTCTCACCGTCAAACTCAAAGGCGCACACCAGCTGACCGCCCGCTTTCAGCACCCGCAGTATCTCCGCAAAAGCGGCAGCTTTGTCCCGCCACAGCGGGGGAGTGTCCACCGAAGTAACACAGTCAAAAAAGCCGTCATTGTAGGGGAGTTCTTCAATGCTCGCCAGACCCATCAGCGCTATCTCGTCAAAACTGCGCTCGCGGTCAGCAGAAGATATATCCACCCCGTAAAGGTCAAGCCCCTTGCCGCCCAGCGCCCTCAGCATCTCATCACTGCCTGTGCCGATGTCCAGCAGTCTGCCGCGCCCGCGCCCTTTTACAAACTGCCGCACCGCCGCATACCGCTCCTTTTCCGCCCTGCGTAAATTCAGCACGCATCTCAGCTTTTTTGCGTATCCCAAAAGCATAAGCTCACCTGCTTTCGATAAGTTCCCGCACCGCCAATATCAGCTTGTCCATCTCTTCATCAGTGCCAATGGTTATCCTCAGCCACCTGTCTATGACGGGCTTCTTGAAATACCTTATAAATATGCCCTTTTCACGGGTGTAGCTGAATATCTCCTCTGCGGGGATAGTCGGGTGCTTCACAAACAGGAAATTCGTTTCGCTGTCAGTAACAGTGAAGCCCATCTCGCGGAAAGCCGCCGCCGACCTGTCCCTTGTCGCCTTGACCTTTCCCAAAGTCTCACGGAAATACTCCTCGTCTTTAAGACTTGCGATCGCAGTTTCAATGGCAAGCTGGTCAAGAGGATAGCTGTTGTAGCTGTCCTTGACTGCCTGCATGTAGTTTATCAGTTCAGGCTGTGCAAACGCCATACCGATGCGCATGCCCGCCAGCGACCTTGACTTCGAGAAAGTCTGCGTGACTATCAGGTTGTCGTACTTCTCTATCAGTTCAACACAGCTGTAACGCCCGAAATCCACATAAGCCTCGTCGATTATCACTATGCAGTCGCGATTGTGTTCCAGCAGGTCAACAATAAACTCCTTGCCGACACCTATCGCAGTGGGCGCATTGGGGTTAGGTATGACAACGCCGCCGTTTTCGGGGTAGTAGTCCTTTACGTTTATCAGAAAATCGCCGTCAACAGGCTTTGTTTCGTAGGGAATTTTCAGCAGTTCGCACCAAACAGGGTAGAAACTGTAAGTTATATCGGGGTAGAATATCGGCTTATCCGAGTTGAAAAACGCCCTGAACGCCGTAGCCAGCACATCGTCCGAGCCGTTGCCGCAGAACACATTCTCCGCCTTAAGACCATACCTTTCAGCCAGCGCCGCTTTAAGAGGCACAGCATCAGCCGAAGGATACTTTTTCAGATCGAAAATATCCTTTTTAGCCAGCACCTCAGCCACCGCAGGCGCAGGAGGATAAGGGTTCTCATTGGCATTCAGCTTGATTATGTTCTCATTTTTGGGCTGTTCACCCGCCACATAAGGCTCAATATTTATCAGATTTTTTCTCCAGAGTTTTTCAGACATTTCATTACTCTCCTAACATTCAAAATTGCATATATCGCATGGTGAATATCCTGCCCCTCACCAAACGACAAAGCAGACACGCCCGCCAAGCATTCAACTTTCTGAAATATTATAACACAGCGCGTCCGCTCTGTCAAATTTCAGCATAGTAAAGTATTACCATGCTATCACCATGAATTATTATATCACACCCGCCACCGCTTGTCAATACCCGCAAGGTATTTTTAGAATAAACGACATAAAATTTCCCCCATAAGATACCCCAAACGGCAAAAAAGGCGGAAAGCCCGCGCTTTCCGCCTAAAATGTCATATTATTACTCAGCAGCAGACTCTACGGCTTCCTCAGTTGCTTCAGCAGCATCGCCCTCAGCCGCGCCGTCCTCCTTGTCAAGACCTGTGATGGTGAAAGTAACTTCCAGGCTCTGTGAGAACATCAGCTTGCTCTTGTCGATAGCAGGATCTTCCTTGCCCTTGCCGTACTCGTTGTATATCTCAAGTCTGTAACAGTTGTTGTCGCTCTCGATATTGCCCTTTACGATCTTTGCATCGTCAAACTCAACGTCCTTGCCGTCAGCCTTTATGGAGTCAACAGTAACACTTATCTCCTGACCTGTGTACTTGCCCCTCGCCTTCTTGTTAACGCCGTAGTTCACTTCATCGGTGAACTTCTTCTGATCGCCCTTCTTGGTCTCCTCACCTGTGTCGGTCATCGTACCGTCGCAGATGCCTGTTATGTCAACGCAGAATACTGTTGCGCCGTTGGCAGGGAATACAACGCCCTCGTTCTCGTCCAGCAGTACCTGAGGGTTGTAAGAGCCTAAAACTGCATCCTGCGCCGCGATGGAGTCCTTAGTGATGGAAACCGTGTATGTGCCGTCACCCGTAACATCAGCGTCAACGCCGTAAGCACCGTCAGCTCTCAGATCCTCAGGATAGCCCTGACCCGAGAAGTTGGACCAGAACCACTCGCTGTCCGCAAACATCAGGAAAGCATCATAGCCCTTGAATTCCGTAACAGCCTTGTAGTCAGGATCAGGCTTAAAGCATTCCAGACCTGTAACTTCGTCAATGTAAGGCAGGTCGCTCGCAGCAGGATCGCCGCCCTCTTCAGCCTTGCTCTCCTCAGCGGTAGTTTCTTCCTCAGCCTTGCTCTCTGCGGCAGCCGCTTCCTCGCTGGAAGCCTCTTCTGCTGCACTCTCGGCAGCATTTGTCGTAGTTGTGGCAGCCTCGCTGCTGCCGCCCTCAGAAGTCTCACCGCAAGATGCGAAAACAGCAGTTGTCAGACACAATGCACAAGCCATATCCATTATTTTCTTTAACATAATAAATACCCTCCGTCCTTAAATCCGTTCAATACTATGCACAAGCCCGATTTTCGGGCTTTCCTCATTTTGATTGTACATGATTTTCCCCCTTTTTTCAAGGTGTTATTTGTACAAATTACCCGCCGCACTGAACAGAAATAATCGTAAACTTTGCACAAAATGCTCTAATTTGGTATTAACTTTTTATCATGTATAGTCATTTTGAATAATTTTAGCAGAATTTCTTCCACTTTCAGCCATTACCGACCTCTCTCGCGCGAAAAGTTCACCGCTGTTAACAAAAGATTTACAAACCCTCATTCACCCACAAAAAAAGCTCTCCCCCGCCGCGCGGAGGAAAGCCTGTCATCAGTCAATATCAATAAATTCCGAACTCCCGCTGTCATTGTTTTCCTTTTTGCGGCGAAAAACACTTCGCGAGATCGAGATCCTTCCCGTCAGGTTCATTATGCCCGCCACCAGCAGACATATCCCCAGTATTGTCATAGCGCCGTTGACTATCAGCAGAGGGTTCACCAGCAGCGAGATTCCCAGCAGTGCCGTCAGCAGTGCAGGCAGAAAAGCCCTCAGCCAGTTAGGTTCGCCCCTGCCCTTCACATAAAGCGCCTCCTGCGTGTTTACAATGCCGCTGACCAGCATGTAACAGCCGAATACCAGCGAGATGACTTTAGGGATAAAATCAGGTCTTACCATGACGAAAACGCCTGCCGCCGCAAAAATAACGCCCGATACCAGACCGCTCGCCTTTTCGGGATCAGCCTTGTGCCCGACAAAGTACCTCACCAGCGATGCCGCACCGTACAGCGCCATAAGCCCGCCGACAACTATGCCCACTATCCTTGTAAAGAACCCGGGCCTGTATATCAGCGCCCCGCCCATAACTATGCAGAATGCCGACAGCACCCAGTAGTTGCGGACTGCCTTTTTCAGACTTTCCATGCTCAGCCCTCCCTCTCGCTCTCAGCCTCTTTTTTCAGCTTTACAGCCTTGATGACCTTCATGCGCGAGAATTCCTCTCTGTCCTTCTCTTCCAGCGAGTCGGATATGAACTTGACAGTATTCGTGTAGCGCGGGATTATTATGTTCTGCAAAGCGTTCGCCCTGCGCTGAGTTTTCTTTATCGCCACCGAAAGCCTGTATATGCTGTTTTCGACCTCAGCCAGCGTTACAGTCAGCCTCTTTACCTTCTCAAAGGCAAGGAACGCCCTGTCCAGCTGCGAGTCCGTCCTTGAAAAGCCGTAGCAGACATCTGTTGGCGTTTCATGGAAAATGACTTCGGGCAGTTCAACGCCCATTACACTCTTTGAACTCAGCTCAATGCCCTTCTCGATGGGCATGCACTCCGCATAAGGCATTATGACACCCATCGACATGTTCGCCAGTTTCAGCCTCTCGTAAGCCTCTTTGTAAGTCTCTTCAATGGAACTTCTCAGCTCTTTCGCCTTTTCCACCAGCGTCATTATCTCGCGTATCAGAATGTTGCGCTTCCTGTCCAGCAGCTCGTAACCCAGCGCCGCCAGCTGTAAATTTTTCTTGGTAGCCATAAGGTTTCCTTTTGTAGGAAACACCTGCTGTTCAGCCATTTTCTCACCTCGTATCTTCGGTTATCCCGTACAGCCGTTGACCAGACGTAAAATTTCATGCGCGGCACACTTTTCCGCCCCATGCGATCCCCGCCGCGCAATTATGAATTATGAATTATGAATTAAAAAACCGCATTTTCGGGCTTGTAGAACTTCTCCAGATGTTCGTCATCAACACGGTCAAGCTCGCTCTTCGGCAGAGTCGAAAGCAGTGCCCAGCCGAGATCGAGCGTTTCCTCGATGGAACGGTTCGTTTCAAAGCCCTGATTTATAAAATGCTCTTCAAACAAGTTGCCGAATTTCAGGTAAGCCTTGTCTGTGGCGGTAAGTTCTTCCTCACCTATTACCGATGCCAGCGACCTTGCGTCCTGCACCTTTGCATACGCCGCAAACAGCTGGTTCGCGCACATCTGATGGTCCTCTCTCGTGTAACCCTCACCGATGCCGTCCTTCATCAGTCGCGAAAGGCTGGGCAGAACGGCAACGCCGGGATAAACGCCCGTAGCATCGAGGTTTCTGTCAAGCACTATCTGTCCTTCGGTGATGTAGCCCGTCAGGTCGGGTACAGGGTGAGTGATGTCATCGTTCGGCATTGTAAGTATCGGTATCTGTGTTACAGAACCGCTCGAACCCTTGACGATGCCCGCTCTCTCATAGATAGCCGCCAGGTCGGAATACAGATAGCCGGGATAACCCTTTCTGCCGGGTATCTCGCCCTTTGATGACGAGAACTCACGCAGCGCCTCCGCATAAGAGGTCATATCTGTCAGTATCACCAGTATGTGCATGTTCTTCTCAAACGCCAGATACTCAGCGCAGGTAAGGGCACACTTAGGTGTCAGTATACGCTCGATTATCGGGTCGTTGGACAGGTTCAGGAACATGGCAACTCTCTGCAAAACGCCTGTCTCCTCAAAACTTCTGCGGAAGTAGTCCGCAACATCGTTTGTAACGCCCATCGCGCCGAATACCACCGCGAAATCCTGCCCTGCTTCGTCCGCGATCTTTGCCTGACGTACTATCTGCACCGCCAGCTTGTTGTGCGAAAGACCCGAACCCGAGAAGATAGGCAGTTTCTGACCTCTGATAAGCGTCATCAGCGCATCTATCGAAGAAATACCCGTGTTTATGTAGTTTCTTGGGTATACACGCGAAACAGGGTTCAGCGGACTGCCGTTTATATCGCGGCTCTCCTCTGCCACTATCTCGCCCAGACCGTCTATCGGCTTGCCCGCACCGTTGAAGATGCGTCCCAGCATCTCGCCCGAAAGCGGCAGTTCCATCGGTCTGCCCTCAAAGCTGGTGGTGGTGTTTTTCAGCGAAAGCCCTTTCGTGCCTTCAAAAACCTGCAAAACAGCCTTGTCCTCATACACCTCAACAACTCTCGCCAGACGGTGCGTGCCGTTGTCAAGCTCAATATCCGCTATCTCGTCATAGCTGACATTCTTGCACTTGTCCAGCACGACCAGCGGTCCGTTGATCTCGCTGAGACCGATATATTTGATATTCAATCAGACCACCTCCGCTTTGCTGTACCATTCAGTCATGTCGCGCTCATATTCATCGAACATGCCGAGCTTGTCATTCGGTATATCATACTTTATCTTGATGAGCTTGTCAGCCCAGCCGTTTTTCATTATATCGTCGATGGGAACGCCCTTGCCCAGCGCCTCCTTAGAAAGCTCAAAGTACCGTAAGATCGCTTTCATCATTCGGTACTGCTTATCCAGCGGCACATAAGTATCGTCCTTATGGTAAGCGTTCTGCTGTAAGAAACCTACACGCACTACCCTTGCCACTTCTATCAGCAGTTTCTGGTCATCGGGAAGCACATCCGTACCCATCAGCTTGACTATCTCCATCAGGCTGTTCTCTTCCACCAGAATATTCGAGATCTGCTGTCTTACCTCCATGAAATCGGGGGCAACATTG
This sequence comes from uncultured Ruminococcus sp., assembly GCF_902762735.1. Classification (GTDB taxonomy): domain Bacteria; phylum Bacillota; class Clostridia; order Oscillospirales; family Ruminococcaceae; genus Hominimerdicola. The sequence continues at coordinate 18,857 of NZ_CACWPP010000035.1, read as the reverse complement.
TTCTTGTAATAAGCGCTCAGGTCATCGGTGTACTCCGAATAGCTTGTATTCCAGTTTATCGCAGGATAGTGTCTTGCGTAAGCCAGTGCCTTGTCCAGCGCCCAGAAGCATCTTACGAAACGCTTTGTGTTCTGTGTGACAGGCTCCGAGAAGTCCGAACCCTGCGGCGATACCGCACCTATTATCGTTACCGAGCCTTCAGCGCCGCCCAGTGTTTTCACATAACCCGCTCTCTCATAGAACTCGGAGATCCTCGACGGCAGATAAGCAGGGAAACCCTCTTCCGCAGGCATCTCTTCCAGTCGTCCCGAGATCTCACGCAAAGCCTCAGCCCAGCGCGAAGTCGAGTCAGCCATTATCGCTATATGGTAGCCCATGTCGCGGTAGTATTCAGCCAGTGTTATGCCCGTGTATATCGAAGCCTCACGCGCCGCAACAGGCATGTTGGATGTATTTGCTATCATCGTGGTCCTGTCAGTCAGCGGACGCTGTGTCTTTGGGTCGATCAGTTCGCTGAACTCTTCCAGTACCTGCGTCATCTCGTTGCCGCGCTCGCCGCAGCCCACGTATACGATTATATCCGCGTCACACCACTTAGCTATCTGGTGCTGGTTCATGGTCTTGCCCGTACCGAAACCGCCTGGTATAGCCGCAGTACCGCCCTTAGCCACAGGCACCACCGTGTCGATTATACGCTGACCTGTTATCAGCGGTCTTGACATCGGCATTCTCTCCGCACACGGGCGGGGAGTTCTTATAGGCCACTTCTGGCAGAGGGTCAGTTCTTCCTCCCTGCCGTACTCATCTCTTATCCTGCATACCACATCATTGACGGTGTACTTGCCCGTCACCGCAGTCCAGACGACCTCACCGCCCTTTGAAAGCGGCGAAAGCATGCACTTGTGTGTTATCAGCGCAGTTTCGGGACAGGTAGCATATATCTGTCCGGGACGCAGCATGTCGCCGCGCTTGACTGTCACCGTCACATCGAATTTGCGCTCCGTATCCAGCGCGGGTACGTTCGCACCCTCCGAGATAAACGCGCCGCTTATCTCTTCCAGCCTTTTCAGAGGTCTTTCGATGCCGTCATACATGTTGTCCAGTATTCCGGGACCCAGCGTTGCCGCCATCGGCGCACCCGTGCCGTAAACAGGTTCACCCGGTTTAAGACCTGTTGTGGTCTCGTAAACCTGAAGAGTAGTCTCCTTCGCGCTTACACGAATTACCTCGCCTATCAGCTTCTTGTTGCCCACAAACACCATTTCCTGCATGGAAAAGCTCTTTGTGTTCCTTACCGTAACGACAGGTCCGTTGACCGAATATATCTTATCCATTGTTTCCGTACTCATTCTATTCACGCCCTTTATGTGAACTCTACCAAAGCCCGACGGGCGTTCGGTATACCGCAGGGTCAGCCCCGCAGATGTCTGTGTTTTTTACAGCAAGACCCCAGATCCCGCCGCATAAGCAATATCCGTGCCGCGCCGTGACACAGCACACACTTTACGTTCGGCAGATCATCAGCCGCACTCTCACGGCTCTATCGAAAGCCCTGCTTTGCCCGCAAAGCCGCTCTTCTGCCTGTTGTATTCGTTGTCGAACGTGCAGTCAACAGCCAGATTGTCCTCAGGGTAGACCACCATAAGCCCGCCCAGCAGGATATTCCCGCTCTCGCAGACGGTAAATCTGCCGCCGCAGGTCAGCTTGTCGGCATACTTCATGTCAGCAGCCGCCAGCCTTACCTCGCCCTTTTTGTCGGGATAAGCGTCAGCGCATTCCTTCGCACGCTTCACCAGCAGTGCCTCATAGTCAGCCGTCTGACGGAAAGCCGCCAGCTTCTCCCTGACATTTGCAAACACCCTGCCGATGATCTCTTCTCTCGCCGTCAGCACGACTCTTCTCGACTCCAGCCTGCCCGCCGACTGCGTCCTCTGTGTCGCTTCACGCACTTCTTTATCGACTTTTGCCCTGCTGGTCCTTATAAGTTCCTCAGCCTCAGCTTTTGCCTGTGCGACTGTCTGTGCGCAGTATTCCTGAGTTTCCTTTATTATCTCTTCAGCCTTTACAGCCGCCTCATCAAAGACCGCCTGCTTGAATTTTTCCAGCTTTTGTGTCTGATCAGTCATACTCGTCCTCCGATCATTTTACAGCTTGATGCCGACGGCTTCCGCCAGATACTTTGAGATCGTATCCGAAATATTCGCCGTAGCATGTCTGTCGGGTATCTCAACTATCAGCGGGACAGTGCGGTTCAGCTTGTAGTCCATGACCTTCTCGGTACACTGTTTCAGTGCCAGTTCGGTCATCAGCACAATGCCCACGTCCTCAAGTTCCATCGCCTCGTCCAGCGCCTTTGATACTTCTTCGGGGGTGTGTACCACCTTGCCCTCGATACCCGCCAGTCTCATACCCATCAGGGTATCTATGTTGTCGCTAAGCAGATAGAATTTCATACTTAGCCGCCGATGTTCGATATGATAAGGATCGAGATCAGCAGACCGTACAGCGCGATACCTTCACCCAGTACGACGAAGATCAGTGCCTTAACGAAGTTCTTTGGATCTTCGGAAGTAGCGCCGATAGCCGCAGGCGCACCCGAACCGACTGCGATGCCCGAACCGATACATGAAAGACCTACCGAAAGACCTGCCGCCAGATAACCCAGACCTGCGCCTGTGGAGATCGCCTTTGCAACAGTCGTGCCCTCTTCAGCGGCGAAAGCCACCAGGTTGCTGAAAGGCAGTATCATGCCCACCAGCATCAGACCCGCAAATGTACACAGGTTGCCGATGAAAGCGCCCTTTGCAGACTTCTCGCCTGTCTTTATCTTCTTTGCCATTACAAGAAAAGGTACTGTCAGCAGAACGACAGCTGCCAGCGGCATCAACATTATTTTAAGCATATCAAAAACCTCCAAATAAGTTTATCAAACATTTACCTCAGTATCGAAGCTGACGCTCATAGGCTCGAAAGCCTTGCCGTCGCTCTCATAGAAACGCGAGAATATCTCATAGAATTCCAGACGGATTATCTGTATCGCAACTATCATGCCCTCCATCGCCATAACGAAGAGGTTGCCGATGATGAGCGTCACAGGCTTGCCCGCAGATGCGGTCATATCCATCAGGGTCATTACCACCATCATCATGCCCGCGTGTGACAGTACGAAACCGCCCACTCTCAGGAATGACATTGTATTTGAAACATAACTCAGCAGAAACTCGAACATCTCAAAGAAATTCTCCACGATGAACCCGCCGATGGTCATATCTTCCTCGTCCTCAGACAGCTTCCACTTCTTGTACTTCACCGCTATCGAGAAAGGCACGCGGCAGAATATACATATCAGCGGTATAACTATCAGGAATATCTTGAACGGCAGTGACATGACTTCTATTTTAAGCATTATGGTGCATACAACGCCCACACATACCGATGCGTAGAACACCAGACCCGCTATGCCGTTGCAGCCGAATATGGCTTTTTCGTAGTTCTTCTCCTTGAAACCGATGCCGATATTTATGAGCATCGAAACAAGTATCAGGAAAATGCCTATACCCACCGCAGTCAGCAGTATGAAAGTTGACTGCTTGAATATCTTCAGCGGCAAAAAGTCAACGCCGAAATTCTCAAACACAGGGTCAAGCAGTTCCTCAAAGCCGAATACCGAGCCGTAAAGCGTACCGAATACCATGCTTGAAAGTCCGCATCTTGTGACCATTCCGCCCGCAGGCTTGTTTATCTTCCTGCTTATCAGGAAGCCCAGCAGGAACAGCAGAAAGCCCTGTCCCAGGTCGCCGAACATTATACCGAACAGTATCGTGTAGGTTATCGCCACGAATGCCGTCGGGTTGAAGCCGTTATACTTAGGCAGACCGTACATCTCCACCAGCATGCCGAAAGGTCTTGTGAACCAGCCGTTTTTCAGCACCGTAGGCGGCGTTATGTTCGCGTCCGCATCAGCGGGCAGCAGAACCACTTCCACCCCGTCCATATCCTTGAACCCTTCACTGAACTTGTCAGCATTCTTCTTCGGCACAAAGCCCTTTATGTAGAACTTTTCCTTCACCGCCCCGACTTTTCGGCGCAGTTCAAATATGTCATACCGCTTTTTCAGTGCAGTGTAGGCTTCCAGCACAGTCTGGTCGTGCTTTTCCGCCAGCTGACTTATCTCCTTGTCGAGCGCCTCTATCTGCGCTTTCTTTTCCTTTATCTGACTGTCCAGCTTTTTCAGCGCCTCGTCAGTGTTGCCCGTTACATAATCTGGTATCCTTATCCTCTCAAAGAACATCGAGCGGAAGATGCTGTCTATCAGTTCCTTGTCGCCCTCCGCACAGAAGTACATGCCCCAGCAGAAGTCCTTCGTAGTTTCAAAAGGCACAAAGAAGAATGTCTGGTCGTAGTACTGCAATTTCGCCAGATTGTCCGCAGGCATTCGTCCCACGCGGCAGGCAGTGTGCTTGCAGGCGAATATCTTGCTGAAATCGTTGTTCATGCCCCGCAGATGGTCAACCTGCAAAACAGCCCCCTCCAGGTCAGATACTTCCTTTGCGATCCTTTGCTTTTCCTTGCTTTTTGCCTCTATCTCACTGTCAATATTTTCCGAAAGCTCATTGAACTGCTCCGCCTTCCAGCCCTTGAAACGTGTGCTGGGCGTTTCGGTCAGCTTAATATCCATCTCACTCGCCAGTGACGCAAATTCTTTCAGCGGCACACCGAAGGGGTTCTTCTCGTTGAGCAGCCTTACCGTCGAGTTTGCCTCGTTCTTGAAAGCAGGCTCGATATGGAAGCACCCGCTGTCACAGCAACGCATCAGCGTTTCGTCCAGATCCTCAAATCTGCCGATTATATTGACAAGCGCCATTTTCTCGATCGCCATATTCCGATGATCGCGCTCCTTTCCGTAATAAATTCAAGAGGTCGCCCTCTAAAGCGTTATCAGCTGCGCTTCTATGGCGGCAGCCTCCACACCGTATCTGATGCCCTCGATTATAGTCACCAGATTTGAAACATCTATATCGCACAGCTGTATGAAAGCATAAAGCGATACGGGCGCATAAGTGCTGCCCGTCAGATAATGCCTCAGCCTGCGTATCTTCACGCTGTTTATCTCCACCTCGATATTGTCGGTATCGGGCGAATTCTTGCCGTAAATGGTATGGTTGACCATATCCATCATAACTTCCGCATCAGCGGCTTCATACAGCCTTTCCATATTCTTTTTGCCTATCCCGTAGAATTTAAGCGACCTGCGCTTTATCTCATCAGGCTCAAACCCGAAATACGCCTTCATACGGTAAGCGTTTATGATATTGCGGCAGTCTATCTCACGCAGTATCATGGTCTTCAGCTCGTCCGATACCGCCCCGCCGAACTCCTTATCCGCCTGCTCCAACAGCTCGGCATAATAATCCGTCCTCAGCCGCAGTTCGCACTCGGTATAGTCGGCGTTGCCGTCCTCCCTGACAGGTACTCGCCCCAGCAGCCTGCCGTAGCGCGTGCCTTTCAGCCCCGCCACCAGCTCTTCATAAGTCTGCGAGTTGCTAAGTTCCATCACAGGTATGCTCAGGTACTTTATAAGGTATCCGGGCAGGTCGGACAGATAAGTGCGGTCAAGCGACGAATTTATGCGGTTGATTATCGAAAGTATGCACTCTATCTCGCTCCGCCTTATCAGAAAACCGAAAAACGGCACCTTGTCAAGCCCCTGAAATTTACACAGCCGTATGTAAGTCTCAAAATTCTCCCTGTACAGAAGTTCTTCCAGATACCCTCGATGAATGGTGTTCGGGTCAACTTCCGTGAAAGCCTCCCTGAAACGTGACGATCTGGATATGAACTCCGCCGCCTCAGGTACGCTCCTCAGTGCCGCCATATCCCTGTATTCATCAAGTGTAAAAAGCTGTGCATACTTAGCTCTTATCTTGGCAGTTGTCGCGTTTGAGCTGTAATTATCCAGCATGTCGGACACCCCCTTTCAAGCCGCAAGAGCATCAGCCCGTTATCGCGGCAACTATGTCGTTTTCCCACTTTTCGTGGTTGTTGTCATATGCATCGTTCAGCGCTTTCAGCTGTGCCTTGCCGCTCTCCTTCAGCTGACTGTCCTGTGTACCCGCACCGCTTTCCTCCAGCTTTTTCCTGCGGTATTCTTCCACTTTGTTTTTAGCATCTTCGCGTATCTCAGCCGCTTCCAGCTCGCATTCCAGCAGCATGCTGCTCCGCTTTTCCTTAGCTTCTTCCAGCTTCTGCTCGGCAAGTCTGTCAGTTTCCAGTATCTCGCTGATTATATCCAAACCGATCTCTCCTTTCGGCTATCATTCCTGTTTGTGATCATCCCGCTGATACACCAGAATAAACGATGTTATATCAAAAATTGGATACAGTTGGCGGTTATTTTTCCCCAGCCTGCGGCGTGGGAAAGATAACATCAACTCAGTTTTTCCTCATTGATAATTGATAAAGGTATTTTTCAGTGGTGTGCTAAAGGGATAACCATATTCCTGTTTAACATGCAGGATACTTTACTGCACTGACGCAAAAAAAGCACCCCGCCCGAAACACTAATTCATTTTACAACTTTTTTGAATAAAATTCAAGCAAAGCCCGTGTTTTTCCACGCTTTTAACAATTGCCAACTTCATCGCAGATTTATTTCGTTGATATTCACCACAATCGCCCCTTCAAACGCCTTAAAGCCGCCGCAATTATTGTTTATACAGTCCTTCCTGCGAGCCTGTCGTTAACTATAAATTAACATACAGCGCTTGACAAACGGAGAAAAACGTGGTATAGTTGTATGTGTTGTGAATACACTTGTTTGCCGGAGGTGAACTTTTCATGGCAGAAAACGATTCGGGTCTGGTGATAGTCAGTGCAGATGTACTGCCTGACATAGTGCTTAAAGTGCTTGCCGCAAAGCGTATGCGTGCAAGGGGCGAGGTATCCACCTCTACCGAAGCATGCAGGGCAGTGGGCATATCCAGAAGTGCATATTATAAATATAAAGACTCTGTTTTCAATTATGAGGAACGGCTGACCAATAACATAGTATCGGTCTACTGCACACTCAGAGATGAAAAGGGTGTACTTTCATCAATAATCTCAAAGCTGTATGAGCTTGGGACGAATATACTTACGATAAACCAGAATATCCCCGTTGACTCAGTGGCGACGGTAACGTTCTCCGTCAGGTTTGACAGAGATGCGCTCAACACCCAGCAGCTCACCGAAGAACTTTCAAAGGTAGCGGGCGTGGTGGAAGCGAAGATAATCTCGGGCGAGTAAGAAAAGCTGTGCATTGACACACAGCAGAAAATACAATGGGAAGAGGATAATTTATGAGTAAGAATGTAGCAGTCATCGGTTATGGTGTGGTAGGTTCGGGTACTGTCGAGCTGTTTATGAAAAACAAAGATGCCATCAACAAGAAGATAGGCAGGGAATGTGACATAAAGTACATTCTCGACCTGAGGGATTTTCCCGAGTCGCCTTTTGCCGACCGCATAATTCACGATTTTGATACCATTCTCAACGATGATGAGATAGAAGTTGTCGCAGAAGTCGTAGGCGGCACTACATTTGCATATGAATACACAAAGAAACTGCTGTCAAAGGGCAAGAGCGTGGTAACTTCCAACAAGGCACTTGTTGCGGCATACGGTGCCGAGCTTTTGCAGCTGGCACAGGATAACGGCTGCAGCTACCTGTTTGAAGCAAGCGTAGGCGGCGGCATACCGATAATCAGACCGCTCTACAAGTGTCTGGCAGGCAACCAGATACAGCAGATCTCGGGTATCCTCAACGGCACTACCAACTTCATTCTCTCCAAGATGATAAAGGATCAGATGTCCTTTGAGGACGCGCTGAAACTGGCTCAGCAGCTGGGCTACGCCGAAGCCGACCCCACTGCCGATGTAGAGGGCGAGGACGCTTGCCGCAAGATCTGCATACTGGGTTCACTGGTATACGGCAAACACATCTATCCCGAGATGGTGCATAAGTCGGGCATCACCCGCATCACCCTCGATGATGTTGAGTACGCCGCAAATGCAGGCTATGTCATCAAGCTGATCGCTTCCGTAAAAAGACTTGAGGATAACAGCCTCAGCGCTATCGTTTGCCCCAGACTCGTTCCCAAGAGCAATCTGCTGGCAAGCGTTGACGATGTTTACAACGCAGTCAGCGTAACAGGTGACGGCGTGGGCGATGTGCTGTTCTACGGTCAGGGCGCAGGCAAACTGCCTACCGCTTCGGCTGTTGTCGGCGACATAATCGACTGCCTCAGACATCAGGGCAGATCGCTGGGCATCCACTGGGAAGAGTCCAAGAAGGACGAGAAGTTCGTTGTAAGATACAAGGACACCAACTGCTCCATGTATGTTCGTCTTAAAGGCGAAAACGTTAAGGAACTCAAGCCTTCCATCTCCGAGATGTTCGGCAAGCTGATGTATATCGAGCGCACCAACCGTCCCGATGATGAACTCGCTTTCATCACTCCCAACATGGTCGAGAGCGATATAGATGCTAACCTGCAAACACTTTCCAAGTCTGCCGAGATAGCAAGCAAGATCAGAATGTTCTGATATTGCCGATATAATGATACAAGCCGCAGAACACAGCGTTCTGCGGCTTTTTTACTCACCGTTCGTTTTCTTTATCTCCCGATTTTGATGTGTATTGCTTATGATACAAAATGGCTGTTCTTTCGTATTGTTCCCACGCCTTCGGCGGGGGAACAATACACAGCTAAATTGGTATTTCTTTATATGACTATCCCTTTAGCACACCAACTAAAAATGCGGTGAACAAAAGGATAATTGAGCACCATACGCCAAGACCCCTAAGTTCTGTATAACCACTGTTTTTGTGGTGTGTCAGCGGGATAACCACATTTCTTTATATGGACTGCTTGTCTTTCTTACCTGCTTCGTCTTTCTTATCTTCGGGCTTTTTCCTGAACCGCAGCATATAGACCAGCCACCCCTTAAACACCAGCATCAGCACCCCAAGTGCCGTCAGCACACTGCCAATAATTATATTGTCTTTGGGTCCCCCCTCAACATAGTAGCTGTAACCGTCGGGGTCGTAGTATACCTTTACGTTCGCGCCTTCTTTAAAGCCGCCCTTTTCGATATATATTTCATGTACAGGGCATTTGCTGTCATTTACCTCTATATAAGTGTGATATGTCCTGACCGTTGTTGGTCTGCCGCTTCTTGACCTGCTCGTTCTCGTGGTAACTTTTACATCGGTCACATAGCCCACAGCTTCGGCTGTACAGCTTTTCTTTAGTTCGTATTCCGTTTTCAGATAGTTTATACCCGCTCCCAAAAGCACAAGGTCAACTATCACCAAGATCCCGAGCATGATTCGCCCCGCGATTTTCGCCCTCTTCTTTTGCTTAGCTTCCTGCTCCTGCCTCTCAGCTTCCAGCTTCTGCCTTTCTTTTTTCTTTCTTCTGCTCGCCATGTTCACACCTCACATTTTATGCGTATAGTATATCACTGCGCTGAAGATTTGTCAAGATTTGTATTGACAAAGACGGAATAACGTGTTATCATAATAGTGACCTCACGCTGATGCGGTGAGATGTCACATAATATAATTGTAAGGAGTTAATTGTTTGAAACTTACTAAAACGGAGATAGCAGACTGATCGGGAGATCAGCTGTCAACACCCCGATCTCCCGATCCAAAAACGCATTGTTTAACGTTTGAACGGGAGGAAATAACTATGGATAATTTTATAATACGCCTTGAGACCGAAAACGACCGCAGAGAGAACGAGTTCCTCGTGCGCGAAGCATTCTGGAACGTCTATAAGCCTGGGTGCAGTGAGCATTATGTGCTTCATGTCCTGCGCGATGACCCCGCTTTCGTGAAAGAACTCAACTTCGTGATGGTGCAAAACGGCAGACTTATCGGGCAGAACATCTTTGTCAGAACAGTGATAAACGCCGATGACGGCAGAGTTGTCGATGTGCTTACGATGGGTCCCATCTGCATGACCCCCGATTTACAGCGCATGGGTCTTGGCAGGAAACTGCTGGACTTCACCGTTGAAAAAGCCCGCAGTATGGGCTTCGGCGCAGTGCTGTTCGAGGGCAATATAAACTTCTACGGCAAAAGCGGTTTTGACTATGCCGAGAAATTCGGCATACGCTATCATGACCTGCCCGATGGCGCAGATCAGTCATTCTTCCTCTGCAAAGAACTGAAAGAGGGCTATCTTGACGGCGTGACAGGCGTGTATCAGACCCCGCAGGGGTACTATGTCCCCGATGACGAGGTGGAAGAGTTCGACAAGAACTTTCCGCCAAAGCAAAAGCTGAAACTCGCAGGACAGATATTCGGATAACAAACAGACCCGATGGTGCATGCCGCCATCGGGTCTTTATAGTAAACGACATTTAAAATTCTCCCAACCAATTTTGATGTGTATTGCTGATGATACAAAATGGCTGTTCTTTCGTATTGTTCCCCCGCCTTCGGCGGGGGAACAATACACAACCAAATTGGGATTTAAAATTTCACACAGCCCCCTCGCAGATACTTCTCTCATTGTATCCGTGAGCGGAATGTGTATTAAATTTTATGTCGTTTGCTATAATTGACAACTGCGGGAATTCGTGGTATAATCTATTCCGACAATACACTTTTTCTGCGGAACATACCAAAGCATGATGAAAGGACGATATGATGGAATATACCGACTTCACCTTTGAATCGCTGGGCGATGGCATAGAGATTTGTATATCCGATGAACACCGCTTCGGCACTGATGCTTTTCTGCTGGCGGATTTCTCGCAGGCAAGACGCAAAGACCTGTGTGCAGACTTCTGCACAGGCAGCGGCATCATAGCCATGCTGTTATATAAAAATTTCAAGCCGAAACTCACCTACGCGCTGGAGATACAGAAGAAAGCCCACGACCAGCTGAAAGTTTCGCTGGAACGCTCGAAGATAGACAGCATTATCCCCGTACTGGGCGACTTGAAAGACTGGCGCGCCGAAAAAGAACTCGACCTGATAACCTGCAACCCGCCCTATAAAATAAACAACACAGGCGAAAAAAATGACAGCGAAGCGGTGTCCATCGCCCGACATGAAATGATGTGTACGGTGGACGATGTTTGCGCCGCCGCAAAGCGCAGTCTTAAATTCGGCGGCAGACTTTGCCTCTGCAACCGCCCCGAACGCCTCTGCGATATAATGACTGCCATGCGCGCAAACGGCATAGAACCCAAACGCCTGCGCACAGTCCACAAAAACCCGAACTGCCCGCCCTGGCTGATACTTGTCGAGGGGCGCAGGGGCGGCAGGAATTTCTTGCAGATAGAAAAGCCGCTGTATGTCCGTTCGGCTGACGGCGGGCTTTCACCTGAGATGAACCGCATCTATCACCTTGATGAAAACTAAGGAGAACAAAAATGAAAAACTTTAAACTCTATACCCCCGAAAAATATAACACCGCCGATTACGAAAAAGCGGGGGAGGGCATTTACAAAAATTCCGACGGCGACTATGTAACTTCGCTGACCTTTGAGATGGATAACACCCGCTTCGGTGAGGAAGAGGGCTGTCCGCAGGACATCTCGCAGACCCCCTTTGAAGACCTGCTGGATTCCTATATGGTCTGGGTGTCGGATTTCTACTATGACCTCAACGCAGAAAGCGAAGTCATCTGCTATCAGGAATTTGCATCACGCAATATCTCAGATATAGAAAAACTGCTCACCATCATCGGCAAACAGTTCTATGCAGTCGATGACGGCGACGGCTATTATCACACAGTAACAGAATGAAGTACACCATAAGACACCTCGCCCCCGCAGAATACCCGCTTTTAGAGGACTTCCTCTACAACGCCATCTTTATCCCCGATGGAGTATCACCGCCGCCGCGCGAGATAGTAAAACAGCCTGAGTTACAGCTGTATATCAAAGATTTCGGGGAAAAGCCCGCCGACATCGCCCTCTGTGCCGAAGCTGACGGCAAAGTGGTCGGCGCTGTGTGGGTGCGCATCATGGAGGACTACGGACATATTGATGACAACACCCCGTCTTTCGCCATATCGCTCTATAAAGAGTACCGCAGTCGGGGGATAGGCACAGCGCTTATGTCAAAAATGCTGGAAGAACTAAAAAATGCAGGATTTGCACAGGCTTCCCTCGCAGTGCAGAAAGCCAACTACGCCGTCAAGATGTACCGCAAAGTCGGCTTTGAGATAATAGATGAAAACGACGAAGAATTCATCATGCTGTGCAGACTGTGAACCTCACCTCAATGCACCGATACGACTTATAGCAATCCAACTATTTAAATTCACAAAATCCAGTCGCAAAAGCTCGGATTTATGGGTTTTGTGACTGGATTTTGTCTGAATTTTAAGGCGGATTGCTATAATTATCCCGCTGACACACCCACACCACAAAAACAGCGGCTATACAGAACTTAAGGTTCTTGGCGTGTGGCGCTCAATTATCCTTTTGTTTACCGCATTTTTAGTTGGTGTGCTAAATATGGTTATATACTTAACACACCATTTAAAAACTGCTTAAATTCGGGGTCTGGGGCGAAGCCCCGGTGGGTCGGTAACGAGGGCGAAGCCCTCCCCGTTCTCACTCCCGAGTTCGCTGTGTGCGAATGCACACAGCCGAACGAGGGTTTATAGCAGAAATGTGGTGTGTTAAAGGGATAACCATATAATTGAATATAGTCGGCGCTTTTCTTCCCCCAGCCGCAGGCGAGGGAAAGAAAACATCTCGGTAATGTTCCTTGTTATAGGTGTATCAAAGAGATGACCAATTATCGCAAACCATGATCTTACTTAGGAGATGATCGCATGAAAATACTGGGAATTGAAAGCAGCTGTGACGAAACAGCCATATCCGTCACCGAAAACGGCAGAACGGTGCTGTCAAACATAGTGGCTTCACAGATAGACGAACACAGGCTTTACGGCGGTGTCGTGCCTGAGATAGCTTCCCGCCGCCACGCCGAGAATATCTCGTGGGTGGCAAAAGCGGCACTGGAAGAAGCACACTGCACTATGGACGACATAGACGCAGTAGCTGTCACCTACGCACCGGGACTGATAGGCGCACTGCTGGTGGGTGTCAGCTTCGCGAAAGGTCTTGCGATGAGCGCTAAAAAGCCCCTTGTGCCCGTTCACCATATCGCAGGGCATATAGCCTCGAACTACATATCCCACCCCGACCTTGAACCGCCTTACCTCTGCCTTGTGGCATCAGGCGGGCATTCCCATATTGTGGAAGTCAAGGACTACACCCACTACCACGTTGTAGGCAGAACGCGCGATGATGCCGCAGGCGAATGCTTCGATAAAGTCGCCCGCACACTGGGCTATGAATATCCCGGCGGAAAATTCATTGATGCCGCCGCAAAACTGGGCGACCCCAAGGCATATACCCTCCCCAAGCCCCGCGTTACGGGCAGTGAGTATGATTTCAGCTTTTCGGGGCTTAAAACCGCAGTTATAAACCTCGTCCACAACGCACAGCAGAAAGGCGAGGAGATAGACCGCGAGGGCATGGCGGCTTCATTCCAGTCCACCGTTGCAAAAACGCTGGTGGAAAAAACTCTGCTTGCCGCCAAAGACTTAGGCTACACCACCATCGGTCTTGCGGGAGGAGTTTCCGCCAATTCGGGCGTGCGCACCCTTTTGCAGAGCGAGTGCGAAAAGCGCGGCTATAAAGTCTACATGCCCGACCTCAAATATTGCGGCGACAACGGCGCTATGATCTCCTGTCAGGGCTATTACGATTTTCTCGCAGGCAAACGCGCCGATGAAAGCCTTAACGGCATAGCCACACTTTCGCTCGATGCGATCTCCGAATAAATACTTGCCAATAAAAAAGGACTGACAGCGCATGTCAGTCCTTTTGTTTTGCTCTCAGCGTTCATTCCGCCGACACACCACAGAAACAACGGCTATACAGAACTTAAAGTTCTTGGCGTATATCTTCCCGCCGCCACAGCGGAAGATCTGCGCGCTCGGTTTTCATTTTGTTCACCGCATTTTCAGTCAGTGTTTTATTGGGACAGTCATGCTGAACTATGCCTTTGCCACCCTGTTCCTGCCCTGTTTTTTCGCAGAATACAGCGCATCATCAAGGGTGATATAAACGCTTTGCAGATCTTCTTTGCCGTCAAAGGCTATCACACCCAGGCTGATAGTGATCTTCTCACCGCACCCGAAAGCATACCCCTCAGTCATCTGCCTCAGCTTTTCAGCCAGCATGCAGGTATCATCTTTTCCCATGTCAGGTACAAGCACCATAAATTCCTCGCCGCCCCAGCGACCCGTACAGGCGTTCTCAAGGTCCTTTACAGCTTCTTTCATCAGCTTTGCCACGCTTTTGAGCGTTTCATCGCCCACCGCATGACCGTAAGTGTCGTTTATCTTTTTGAAATAGTCTATGTCAAGCATTATAAGCCCCGCCTGACCGCCCGACTCACGCATATCTTCAAAGCGCTTTTCTATCACCTGTTCCGTCTTTCTGCGGTTGAACAGCCCTGTCAGACCATCGCAGTCAGCTATCTGCTGTAACTTGTCGTTCATATCACTAAGTTCAGCATAAGCCTTGTGAAGTTCTGTGGTGGTAGCGTACACCAGCTTTGTCAGCCGCTTTATCAGCGATGCCTGCCCTTTCAGCACCGAATCATCGACATGCACATGCTTCTTGTCTTTGGGATCGGCTTTGCCCTCACGCATAGCTATGCTCATCAGTGTTATGTTGTATTCAAGCACATTTCCGTTGCGCTTGTCGCGGTTCACCTCGCCCCATGTGTGGAAACCGACAGTCTCCGCCACATGCTGAAAAGGCTGCATCTCCACATTCACAAAATCTTCCCAGAAAGACTTTCTCACCGAACATGAGTACAGCAGTATCGCTTCAGGCTGAAAATCGCATATCTCCAGCAGTCTTGTATCCACTTTTTTGACTATCTCCGCAGGCGCACCATAGCACAGATAAATGTTCATGCCCTCAGTAACATACCCCGCCAGCAGAAGTGTTCCGTCGTCCTCAACGGTTATGGTGTGCCGCAGAAGTTCCTCACCCTCCAGCTCCGCCATCAGCGGAAACTCGAAAGTCTCCTCCGCAAAATGTTCATCAGCTTCTATCTGCATGTACTTTTCATACAGCTCCACCGCAGGTCTGCCATCAACTTCTATCAGCCTGTTCTCATCAGCTTTCGTTACCTTGAACGGCACTCCCAGCGTCTGCCAGCCCACCGATTTATCCACCGTTATATGGAAATCTTCGCCCGCATAAGTCACAAGGAATATCATATCGCTGTAAATACCGTTGTGATCGAACACAAAATGCTCCGATGATTCCATCGAATGCCCGCCCGCATATCCGCCGAACACCTGTATGCTCTTGTCACACTTGCTTATCTCCTCAAACAGCGCCCGTGTATGCAGATTTGTACCCGGCAGCATAAGTTCAAGCGCCTTTATATAAGGTATACCGTCAGCCAGATGACATATCTCCGAGCCGATGCTCTTCTCAAATCCGCTCACGCTCTCGAACCTGTGTACCTGCACATCAGCCGACTCAAACATCATCGCCGAGATCAGCACGCCCCTGTCCATCAGCCTGCCGTCCTTTATCTCGCCCGCCGAGATCGTACCGACTATCATATCAGTTCCGAAAACTTCATTCAGCCGCCTGCACACCCCCACGACCAGAGCTTCATCAAGCACGCCGCTGTACACATGAAAAAGTATCTGCTTGTAACCTCCGTTTTTGTATTCATCAAGTATGTTCCCGAGCTTTTCATTCAGGTCAACTTCACCCACATATCTTATTGCGGTCTGCTTCAAACTTTTCCGCCTCCGTTCATTTGTTCATATCATATCTATGTTTTGTCAGCCTGTCCTCAAATTCGTTCAGCGGCAAAGGTTTGTCAAACAAAAATCCCTGTGCTAACGAACATCTGTTGATCCTCAGCACATCTACCTGATGCTCGGTCTCAACACCCTCAGCTATCGTTTCAAGACCCAGCGCTTTAGCCATAGCCACCACATACTTGAACATTATCGTCCTTGTGCTTTCATCGCTGTCCTCGTCAACAGGCAGGAAGCTCTTGTCCACTTTCAGCACGTTCCAGGGTATCTCGCGTATCAGTTTGAGCGACGAATAGCCCATGCCGAAATCGTCCACAGAAGTATATATGCCCGCCATCTGCAAACCGTTTACCACTCGCTTGAGGTCCTTGAACTCCACATCAGTCGTGGTCTCGGTAAGCTCTATCTCTATGTACTTGTGAGGCACTTCGTTTTCGTCGATTATTTTCAGTATATGCTCCAGCAGGTCAACGTCCATCATGTGCTTGCGCGACAGGTTGACAGATACCCTGACCACCTGCCTGCCCTCAGCAAGCCAGCGCTTTATATCCTTGCACACCATATCCAGCATATGGAAATCCAGCTTGCATATGTCGGTATTCTGCTCCAGTATAGGTATAAATTCCATCGGCGGGACTATCCTGCCGTTCCTTATCCAGCGGCAAAGCGCCTCAGCACCTGCAAGCTCACCTGTTTCAACGTCTATCTTAGGCTGATAGAACACCTTGAACTCGCCGTTTTCCAGTGCTTGCGGGAAAAGCTGCTGCACCCGCATCACCTTTTCCTTACCCTCAGCCATTTTGCTGTCAAAATACACTATGCTCTCCTGACCGCCATCTCTTGCCGCCCGCGAACATGCCAGCACCTTATCCATAACATCGCCCAGATTGCGGTAAACAAAGTCATCGGGCACAACAAAAACACCTGCGCTGGAGGAGACCATCACACGCTTTTCGCTCTCTACATCGTAGACAACGGGCGCACCCTTCATTATTTCAAGCACCTGTTCAGTCTTATCCGAAGAGAAAATGCACACAAAGTTATCACCGCCGACGCGGCATACTATGCCGTCATCACCGATCACATCCTGAATGAGCCTGAAATAATTGCGCATCACAATATCTCCGCCCGTTCTGCCTATTTCCTGATTTATCAAGGTAAAGTGCCGCAGGTTGAAATGCACCGCAGTCTGCCCGTAAAGCCCGCCTTTTTCGGCGCACCCTTCGAGATACCTTGTAAAGCTGCGCAGATTGGGATAGCCCGATTCATCGTAGAATGTCATCTGTTCAACAAACACCAGCAGGCGGTTATGCGTAATAAAACGCAGCACTGCCCGCATTATAAGGTCTACCCGTTTCCTGTCATCATCGGTCAGCGGCACAGCGCCCTCAGCCTGATAAACTTTGCACTTTGCCACTGCCAAATTTTTAGTTATCACACGTCTTTCCATAATGACTTCGCCAGGCTCACCGTTATCATAGCAGACAAAACGCTCACCTTTGCCTGCATGTTCATATGTGGTATTTTTGTAGTATTCGGTTACGCCCCTGCATATGCCGAAAAGTTCGCAAAGCCCTGCCAGCGCCTTTTCAATGCTTTCCAGCTCAAAGCCGTCATCATCGTTCATCGCTTCGGTAAGTTCTTCCAGCAGCTGATAATATCTTAACAATTCATCATCTTTCATATCAATTCCCCAGTTCTGTGATATATAGCGATCCGCCTTAAAATTCAGACAAGATCCGGTCACAAGATCCATAGTTCCGAACTTTTGCGACCGGCTTTTGTGAATTTAAACAGTTGGATCGCTATCGCCTTCATAAGCAAGCCGCAAGTCTACTTCTAATGTATATTATATCACAAAAATGGTTAAATTTCAAGCACTATTTTGATAAAGTTGCGAATTAATTATCTATTAGATACATTATCTTACAAATTCAATTAATTGTTCATCTTGAAAATGTTTATTGTACAATATATACAAGCAGTGACTTAAACTATTGACAGATACACCAAAAATATGTTATCATATTCTGCGGGTCGGTTCAACTTCATTATAGCAATCCTACTGTCACACCGTCATTCCCTGCGGCGTTTTACAGGGGCAGCGCATGATGCCGCTGACGCTGGGAACTTCACAGGAAATGTGGATCTGCATTCAATATAAAGCACCGTTCACGGCAGGAAATGAACTCTCGGGAAGTGCCCTTTTAATGGGTGTTGCGGTTTTAAACTTCGTCATTACACCGCTTTACGGCGTCATGCCCGTCACGGGGGCAGATGCGGTGGGATACGGGTGTTTATTTACTGACATGTCGGGTGCGTTGTCAAGCTGCTGCGGGGAGTACAGGAGTGTTTCTGCCGATAGTCGTTCCGCAGTAACGATAAAGACAGTGAACAGCGTGCATACTTCTCTAATATCAGTCTGAAATGGGCAGAAGTTGTACGTTTTTGTACAACAATTAATAAAATATATTTTAGTTAAGTCAAAAATCGTATGTTTGTACAAATCGCGAAGATGGTATTTGGGGAATATGACGGGCTTTGAACGGATTTAGTTCGGCGCGAAAAAAGTGCGGGGGCTGTTATGGCAGTCTGACGGAATGTTTTCGGGTTTGGTGCGTGGTGAATGCTTCGCGGGGCTTGCGCATTGATCAAGTCAAAAATCGTATGCTTGTACAAATCGCAAAGATGGTATTTGGGGAATATGACGGGCTTTGAACGGGTTTTAGTTTGGCGCGAAAAGTGCGGGGGCTGTTATGGCAGTCTGACGGAATGTTTTCGGGTTTGGTGAGTGAGGAATGCTTCACGGGGCTTGCGCATTTATCAAGTCAAAAATCGTATGCTTATACAAATCGCAAATATGGTATTTGTGGAATATGACGGGTTTTGAACGGGTTTAGTTCGGCGCGAAAAAAGTGCGGGGGCTGTTATGGCAGTCTGACGGAATGTTTTCGGGTTTGGTGAGTGAGGAATGCTTCAC
>NZ_CACWPP010000034.1 GCF_902762735.1 uncultured Ruminococcus sp. | reverse complement strand
AGCTTATAATGAATACTTTTGAAGGAAAACTGACACCGAAAAACGTGCGCATCGGCATAACAGTCGCGCGATTTAACGAGTTCATCACATCAAAACTGCTGGGCGGCGCTGAGGATACGCTTATCCGTCACGGGGTATCGCCCGATATGATAGATGTTGCATGGGTACCCGGTGCTTTTGAGATACCGCTCATCGCAAAGAAGATGGCACAGTCGGGCAAGTATGATGCCGTTATATGTCTGGGCGCTGTCATAAGGGGAAGCACCTCCCACTACGACCTTGTATGTAACGAAGCCGCAAAAGGCATAGCGCAGGTCTCCCTTGAAACAGGCGTGCCTGTCATGTTCGGCGTGATAACCACCGAGAATATCGAGCAGGCGATAGAACGCGCAGGCTCAAAAGCAGGCAACAAGGGCAGTGAGTGCGCTGAAGGCGCTATCGAGATGATAGACCTTATCAAAGAGATAGGCGGCTAAAAACAGTATGACATGCAAAAAGTCTGCGCAGAGCGTATCTGCGCAGACTTTCGTTTATATTATGAACTATTTCAGCACGAAGTTCAGCAGTATCAGCCCAGTTTCCAGCTGTCAACGGAAGCTGTGTTGTTGAATACAAAGCAGAGGTCGTTCTTGCCGCTGAGACCCACTACGGGAACTGTGATCTCCTGCATGTACGAACCTGCGGGTATCTCTGCATAAGCCACAGGCGTTCCGCTTGCACTGCCTGTGCATACCTTGACGATACAGCCGTTGGGCGAAGATGCCTTGATAGTCAGCTCCTGCGGTGCATTTCCGCAGTCAGCGCCCGTAACGCGGAACCAGCTGCCCTTGTTAGCCTGTACGACAGAATTTCCGCTGCCGCTGATGGTGATGCCGCCCTGATGCGAGAATGTAGCCGCACGGTTAGTTCTGTACGGATCAAAGGACTTTATCTGCGGAACGCCCGTCTTAGTGCCTTTGACCGCCTGTATAGTACCATCCGAATTGATAGTCACCTTGTCGATATGGGTACTGCGGTAGCCGCCCTTTAAGCCCATGCTGTCCTGTAAGTACTGCGCATGATATGTCAGATACCACTGGTTATTGAACTTAAAGAATGTGTGGTGGTTGTTGCCGCCTGTACCGAAGAATGTGCCGATGCCCTTGAATGCTTCGCCCTTGTAGGTGAATGGTCCGAGAGGGCTGTCGCTGACCATGTAGTTGATAGCACCGCTGGTCATTCCGTAGGGGTTGCCGTAGGTGTTGAAGTTTGAGCAGTAGCTGTAATAATACTTGCCGTTAAACTTGTGTATGCCGCTGTCCTCAAAGAGATACGGCGCATCAATAGTCTGGGGAGTGCCCACGATAGAAGTCATATCATCGCTGAGTTTTACGCACCTTGCGGTCTTGGGGTGAGAATTCTGACCGCTGGGTACGCCGCCGCCGAAGTAGAGGTAGCCTGTGCCGTCGTCATCTACCAGCACTGCGGGGTCGAACAGCCATTCAACGTTGCCGCAGTTCGGGGTCGAACGGGAGATGAGTGCCTTGCCGATAGGATCTCTCCACGGACCTGTCGGACTGTCAGCCTCCAGCACAGCTATGCCGTTGCCGCCGTTTGCAAAGTAGAGGAAGAATTTCTCCTTGCCGTTGACCTTCTTGTGGCATGCTGTCGGTGCCCACGAATTGCCGCCCCATTTGCAGAGACCGTTCTGACCTGCCGCCTGGATAAGACCGTGATCTGTCCAGTTTACAAGGTCATCTGAAGATATGCAGCGCAGGCAGTTGATAGTGCCGTATTCTATGTCTGTCAGCTGACCGTTCTTATAAAGCAGGTGGTCATCTGTCATAAATATGTATACTCTGCCGTTATACTCCATAACACCGGGATCTGCACCGAAATACTGTGAGATCAGCGGGTTATTCTCGCCTGACTTCTTATAGCTTGCCGCAGGATCTACATAACCGAACTTGCCTGCCATAGCATCAAAATCGACTTTCGGCTTCAGCGTCGGGAATCTGTCTGTCTTTTTCAGAACATAGTCCTGAAGATAGCTGAGATCGTCATTGTCCACATCGTCGTCACCGTCGATGTCAGCCGCCTTGCGGGACATATCGTTGGCAAATCCGCGCTCCATGCTCTGCCTGAACAGCACCAGGTCGCTGATGCTTATCTTACCGTTAAGGTCAAGGTCTCCCCTGCCGTCCATCGGAGGTACATAACCCTCAGCCTCGCCCGTGCTTGTGACCTTTACGCCCTCTGCGGCGACTATCGCTTCGTCGATGTAGAAATTGCCTGTAACATCAGTCGTTTCAACATAAATGTAAACATCGGTGGCATCTTCGGGTATCTGATAGCTCGGGTTTGAGAGCAGCAGATACTGTCCGCGGGAAGTCGAGCCTTCTGCGATATGGGGATATTTTACAGTGCCCGTCGAATCGGTGTACTGCATCGAAAGCAGGAAATTCTGGGTGTCCTCACCTTCTTCGTAGTCCACAAATACGTTGAAGCTGTATCTCTGTCCCGCCTTGAAAGTCGATGGGTCAAGCGCCATCTGTATACCATGCCATGCCTTAGTACGGTCCTTTATTAGAAGTGCGTTCGTTCCCTTGAAAGGGTGTCTGCCGCTGAGCAGTATCTCGCCTTCACCTCTCGCCTCCCAGTTGCCGCTGCTGTCCTCAAACGTGTCATGGCAGAAGATCCCGTTTGAATCGGGACTGATCGCATTGACACCGATAGCTGTTTCGGGTGCCATCGTCAGCAGCATAGCGCCGCTGAGCGTTGCCGTACAGAGTCGTGTAATCGTTTTCTTGAATTGCATAAAAAAACCTCCTAAAATAATTTTTACCTACTAATTTTACCTTTAAGACTTCCCCTGAAATCTTACCTAAAAACTTTTAACAATTTCGTTTTCACGTGTGCATTATAACATGTAATCCTATTTTTGTCAACCCCTTTTTTTGAATTATTTTTTAACGATTATTAGGTTTGTTCGTTTTTTCGCTTTGTGGTTATCCCGCTGACACACCACAAAAACAGCGGCTATACAGAACTTAAGGTTCTTGGCGTATATTTTTCCGAGCATTTCCCACTTTCCTGCCCTGCGGCGAACGGCTTATTCTGCACTCGGCGTTCGTTCACACTGCGGCTTCTGCGGCTGTTAACGCTTATCTTCCCCCAATATATCAAACCGCGCGGCACTGCCCGCGTAAAGAGGGGTCAGCCGTAATAACATGAGCTTATCTGCTTTACAATCAAGCCGAAACATGTTATAATCATCATGTAAAACGGTTCTGCCGAACATACGACTGTTTTTTTCGTACCGTTTCTCCCCTTTCGGCGGGAGTGCGGCAGGAATAAACGGGTCGATCTACTGCTGTGAAAAGAAAGCGAGACAGGCTTATGAAAAAGATCTGCGTGATAATGACAGGATTTCATTCGGAATATGCAAGAATGACCGCACAGGGCATGAGCGATCAGGCTGCCGCACTTGGGTACTCACTTTTCTTTCACAGCTATTACGGTCACAGCGACCCGACCGTGAAAATATATTTCGGCGAAACAAATATAATCGACCTTATCAGTGCAGGAGATTTTGATGCTTTTATTATCCAGCCGGGCGTTATCCACGATGAAGGTGTGCGCAGGAAGATCAGAAAGACAGCTTTTGAAAGCGGCAGATCCGTGCTGGATTTCGACCGTTTCTGCTCGCCCGATCAGCACAACGGCATCTGGGCTGACAGGGAGAATTTCAGACTGCTGACCGAGCATCTGCTTGATGTACACGGGCTGACGAACATCTGGTATATCGGCGGGCCGAAAGGCGATCCCTATTCAGAATACCGCCTGCTGGGCTATCGTGACGCGATGGATTCACACGGCATAGAAATTTCCGACGATATGATATTCTACGGAGATTTCTGGAAAGATCATGCGATAAAGCTGGCTGATATGATAGCAGACGGAAAGCTCCCCCGCCCGCAGGCGATAGCCTGTGCCGCCACCGTCCCTGCCGCGATGCTTATTGAACGGCTGACCGACAGAGGGATAAGAGTGCCGCAGGATATTGCAGTCACGGGCTATGACAGGTTCATAATCGGTGAGCTTTGTACGCCGTCGGTCACTTACGCTTCATCGCCCAACTACAATCAGGGCGTGCTGGCGATAATAAAAGTGCATGAGATGCTGACAGGCAGAAAAGCCGAATCTGTCCCGCTCCAGCCCGTATGTATCTTCCCGTCGGGGAGCTGCGGCTGTTTCGGGAACAATGACAGTATCATGCGCCGCATGAAAACGGATCTTCTCGAACAGCTCGCGCGTGACGATCTGTTCCGCAACAGCGGCATGCAGGAGACACTCTCCACTGCTGAGGATCTTCAGGATCTTCTTACACGCCTGACAAGGGTGGAGTACCTGATAAGAGGACTGCACACCATACACTACTTCATCTGTGATGACTGGGACAGCATGAACGGACAGGCTGAGGCGGCATACCGTTCATGCGGATATTCCGACAGGCTGATAGTACACACACATTCACCGCTGACAAGCGGCAGCAGATGCCTGCTGCACAGAAAAGATATAACAGAATATCTTTCAGACGGCGGCGGAGCTTATGCTTACTACCTGTTTCCCATACACTATGAGGACAGAGCTTTCGGCTTCATCGCTCTCAGGCTGACCGAGAGCAGATATGTGCCTGACAGCCTGCTGTGGAACTGGCTCCAGATAGTCGGGAATTCGCTGGAGATGCTCAGGATACGCAGTTACCTGACAAGGTTCAGCATGCGCAGACACCTCGCCGCTGTGCGCGACAATCTGACAGGTCTTTACAACAAAAGAGGTTTTGAAGAGCTTTCTGCCGAGATGTATGAATATGCGGTGCTTCACCACGAGAAACTGCTGCTGTGCGTAATAAGGCTCTATCATATATCGGAGGCGAGCAGAGAGCTTGGATTTGAAGTCATAAACGATGCGGTCACAGCAGTTTCGGGGGTGCTGAGCAGATACCGCAAGGGAAATGAGCAGTTCTGCCGCACAGAACAGGGAGTATTCTGGATAGTAGGCAGTTCTTCGGAGGAAGAATATTTTGCAGACTACTCGGGCAGGGCTTTCATCGAGGAATGCCGCAAACAGCTGCTGACGATAGATGAAAAAAACACCATACAGCCTGAAATGGCTGTGTTTTACGAATATACAGGTGACAGACCGCTGGAAAGTCTGGTAAAGACGCTTGAATTCAAGCTGAGCAAAAAACACCTGAATGACCGCAGACATACTTTTCACATACACAATATCCACGATCTGCGCACGGAACTTTACAGACACCCCGAGCAGAAGTGGTCGATAGAGCAGATGGCGCAGACTGTTATGCTGAGCCGAACTCATTTTCAGAGGATCTACCGCCAGACTTTCGGCATAAGCGCATCTGCCGACCTCATCAACGCAAGGATAAAACACGCAAAAGAACTGCTTCTGCTGGGAAACAGCATCACAGTGACCGCCGAACTGTGCGGTTACAGCTCGGGGGACTATTTCATGCACCAGTTCAAGAAAATGACAGGTATGACACCCTCCGAATGGCTTGACGGCAAAAGAAACGTTTATAGCGATCCAACTGTTTAAATTCACACTCCCAATTTTGATGTGTATTGCTGATGATACAAAATGGCTGTTCTTTCGTATTGTTTCCCCGCCTTCGGCGTGGGAACAATACACAACCAAATTGGGATAATTCACAAGATCCGGTCGCAAAAGCCGGGATCTATGGGTTTTGTGACCGGATCTTGTCTGAATTTTAAGGCAGATCGCTATAATGCTCCAAAAAAGGAACAATAAAACAGTCAATGGCACGATATTGCATTGACTGTTTTTATTGCTTTTGTTAAAATAATTGTATAAATGAAAGATGCACAAATTTTTTGCAGCTTTAACAGATTATTTTAGGAGGAGTTCTTATGAAAAAAACCGGAGCAAGGGCTGCCAGTATAATGCTTGCAGCAGGTATGGTATTCACATCTGCCGCCGGCGTACTGCCAGGTATACAGAGCAGCATAGTGGCATTCGCAGGCGAGAACGACTTTCAGTGGTCGTCTTATTCAAAGAAAGACCAGTCATGGTGGCAGGGTTCTGAGGCTGCCGCACTGGCAGATGAGATGATAGCCTATCAGCTCTCCGACGGCGGCTGGCGCAAGGATATGAAGAACGCCACCACAGGTTCGTGGAACAAGTCTACCATAGACAACAACGCCACATGGGGTCAGATACGCTTCCTCGCAAACGTATACAACGCAACAGGCATACAGAAGTACAAGACCTCATGCCTGAAAGGTCTTGACCTGCTGTTAAACGGTCAGTACTCCAACGGCGGCTGGCCGCAGGTGTTCAACGATGCAGGCACTTACCATGCTCATATCACCTATAATGACAGCGCGATGGTACAGGTGCTTAACATCATGCTGGAAGTTTCCCAGAAGAAAGGCGCTTTCGCATGGGTAGACAGCAATTATCAGAGCAAGGCGAACAACGCTGTTGACAAGGGCATCAAATGCATACTCAACACACAGATAAAGATAAACGGCACACTGACAGCATGGGGTCAGCAGCACGATGAGAACACCCTCGCACCCGCAGGTGCAAGAGCGTATGAGCTTCCGTCTGTATGCACATCGGAAAGTGCGGGCGTGGTAGATTTCTTACGCGCACTGCCTGAGTCCAAACAGAGCGCTGATGTCATTCGCAGCATCAATGCGGCTGTAAGATGGTTCGATGCGGTAAAGATAGAAAACAAGAAGTTTGACTGGAACTCGGACAAGACCGACAAGGTGCTGACCACCTCAAACGGTTCTACCATATGGGCGAGATTTTACGATCTCCAGAACAGCAAACCGCTGTTCTCTGACCGCGACGGCAAGGCGTACACCGATGTTTCACAGATAAGTCTGGAGCGCAGGACAGGCTATTCGTGGTATGGCAACTGGTGCGCTAACAACATAAAGCTGGGCACTCTGCCCGAGCCGAGCACACCGTCACAGACACAGACACAGGGCACACATATATACGTCGGTTACAGCAATAAGTCGAACAACTACAATACCATTCAGGCGGCTGTTGATGCGGCGGCGGCTAAAAACCCGTCCTCCGAGCAGACCCGTGTGAACATTCACATCGCACCCGGCACTTACCGCGAACAGGTACGCGTCAACACACCTTATATCAGCTTTATCAATGACGAACCCACTAAGGAAGTCAAGATAACATGGTACTACGGTATCGGCTACAAGTATTACAGCATGGGCAGTGACGGCTATTACAATGCATCAAACGCAAACTCGAAGTCATCAAAGGGCGAGGCGACACGCTGGGGCAGTGCTGTGGCACTCCACACTAATGCATCTAACTTCCGCGCTGAATATATCACTTTCGAGAACTCCTTCAACCGCTATGTTACAGATGAGGAGATAAGGGACGGCGTTGAGCCTTCGGGCAGTGAAGCCATCACCTACCAGCGTACCAAAGGCGCTGATGTCAAGAGCAAGACCGCTACCGAGCGTGCGGCTGCCATCGCTATCGAGGGCGACAACAGCGAATTCTACAAGTGTACATTTCTCGGCAGTCAGGACACCCTGTTCACAAGAGGTGCGCACGAGTATTTCCGTGAGTGCCGCATAGAGGGCAACACCGACTACATCTTCGGTCAGGGCACATGCATCTTCCAGAACTGCGACCTCGTATGGGCAGGCTATACCGACAAGGCTGTCGGCGGCTATATCACAGCGGCTAAGAGCGACGGCAAATATCTTTTCGCTGACTGCAATATCTTCGGCGCGAGCGGCATGAAGATAGGCGCAGGCAACTTCGGCAGACCCTGGGGCGCTGATGCAGATGTCGCATTCGTAAACACAAAGCTCTCCTCCGAAAGCATGATAAACTCGGCAGGCTGGGCAAGCATGAGCGGCAACGCACCCGAAAACGCAAGATTTAAAGAGTACAACACCACCGTCAACGGCAGTCCCGTCAACACATCGGGGCGTGTATCGGGTACTGTGAAGAGTTCTGCTAACGGGCTTGATGTCAATACTTACCTCAACGGCTGGGTGCCTTACTATTATACCAATTCGGGCACACCTTCCCAGCCCATAACAGTTGACCCCATAAACGGCACACTTATAAAGGCTCTCACTCCGCAGGCTAATGACTATTCTTCGCTCTGGGCGATAGATGATTCGCTGGCAGTGGGCGACCGTCTTTACACTGACCGCGACAACATGACTTACACTCAGATCCCCGATACTCTTATAGGCGCTGAGACCATCGTTACACCATGCGACGCAAAGAAGATCTCGGGCGACCTCGCAACATTCACCGCAAACGGCAATATCACTGTATACATAGCACTGGATAACAGAGTGACTTCGATACCCTCATGGCTTTCGGGCTATACTAGGACTTATCAGACTGTCACCAGCAGTACCGATGTTGTATACGACATTTACAGCAAGGAATTCAAGTCGGGCGAGAATGTAACGCTCGGCACGAACGGTCAGTCAAGCAGCTGCACGGGCTACACCGTATTCGTCAAGAAGAATATCCCTGCGCCCATAAACGGCAGCAGAGTGCTGGGTCTTGCCGCAAATGAAAACGCTCTCCCAGACCTGTGGAACATTGACACCGATATACAGGTGGGCGACCTTATCTACACTGACCGCGACGGTGTTACCTACACCGAACTGCCTAGTCAGCTTGTCGGCGCAGAGGCGATAGTTACTCCCTGTGATGCGAAAAAGATCGACTCCGACCTCGCTTCTTTCACAGCGGGCAGAGATATTACCGTATACGTTATCTATGACAGCAGGATAACTGCTTCTACCCCTGCATGGCTCACAAGCTACACAAGGACAGATATGACTGTCAAGAACGTACAGGACGTTATTTATAATGTATACAGCAGAGATTTCAGGGCAGGCGAGAAAGTTACTCTCGGCACAAACGGACAGTCCAGCAGCTGCACAGGCTATTCTGTGATCGTAACAGACATTTATAAAGAAGCGCCTGTACTTATGGGCGATGTCAACATGGACGGCAAATTCACCATAAGTGACGTTGTTGAAGTAAACAAATGGCTGAATAATGCAGGTCAGCTCGTTAACAGCAAGGCGGCTGATGTCAACAAAGACGGAAGCATAGACAGAAATGACCTGGATATGATGATGAATGCCATCGTCGGAAAAACAAAATTCTGATGCGGCTGTGACAGCATGTCATCTGCTGAAAGCGATGAACTTCCACTGAGGAAAAAATATCACGGGCTGACGGCTGCTGCACTTTTGGTGCGGCGGCTGTCAGCCTTTTTGCATGATGTGTTACCTGTCTATGGTGAGAGGATATAAGAATATTTCTTGGGTATATCAAAATTTTAATATGAAAAACATTGTATTGTGCTGCGATTTTTGTCATATAAAGTGATATTTATGACAAAAATTGCGAATTTTCGCTAAAACTCTTGACAAATATTCTAAAGTTATGATATACTAAACTCGTTGGTAAATTATAATATTAAAGTCTCACACTCGCCGTACACGACAGCGGGTGAGCATTTTTAATATTTCATTTCACCAACGTTTACTGTAAAATGTAACTGCAATTTTTCGGGAGGTAATAAACCATGAGAAAAGATCTGATAAAAAAGCTGTCAGTCATCGCGGTCTGCGCTGCTATGAGCTGTTCAGCCGTACCCGGCACTTTATTTGCCACCACTGCTGACACAAGCATAACTGTAAATGCCGCAGCTTCAAATGATGCCGCTTTTTCTACCGACTTCGAGGACGGCGATGCTTCGATGTTCTCAAAGCGCGGTGACAGCGATACTTCTGTTATCAAGGTCGTTGAGGACTCCGCTGCGCCCAGCGGCAGCAAGGTAATGTCTGTAACAGGCAGAAGCAAGAGCTGGAACGGTCCTTCGATAGCACTGGAGGGTATACTTGAACCTTACGTTAAGTATGACATCACCGTTAAGGTAAAGGCACAGTGGTATAACACTGTCTGCATCTCGATGCAGCATACGCCCGCAGGTTCAGACTCGCCCCAGTACACTAACCTCGCAAAAGCCGTTTCACAGGGCGATTATGTTGAGCTGAGCGCCAGCTTCTCCTACGGCTCGGACGAAAAAGATGTTTCGCTGTATATTGAAACAACAGGCGATGCAAACGATCTGTACATAGACGATCTTACCATATGTGAGTCGCCAAACAATCTTGATCTGACTGCACCTTCACTTAAAAATGTTTACGGCGATATGTTCAAATTCGGCACTGCTACCACTGTTTCCGAACTTGCACCAAAGTCTACAAAGGCACTTATCAAAAAGCATTTCAACAGCCTTACAGCAGGCAACGAGCTGAAGCCTGACAGCGTCCTCGACCAACAGGCTTGCCTTGCACTGGCGGCATCGGGCGATGACGAAAACCCGCAGGTAACTCTTGACGCTGCAAAGCCCATACTCGACTTTGCCCGCGATAACAATATCCCCATGAGAGGTCACGTCCTGGTATGGCACCAGCAGACTCCTATCTGGTTCTTCAAAGAAAACTATGACCCCGACGGCGAGTGGGTATCTAAGGAAAAGATGCTCAGACGTATGGAAAACTACATCAAGAACGTTTTCACCGCAGTAAAGAAAGAATATCCCGATGTTGACTTCTATGCGTGGGACGTTGTTAACGAGTGCTTCACCGATGCGGGTGCGCCCAGAAATCCCGGCGTTCCTGATTCTTCCAACGGTTATCAGTCATCTCCGTGGGTGCAGATCTTCGGTGACAACTCTTTCATCAAGCCCGCTTTCAAGTTTGCAAAGAAGTATGCGCCTGAGGGCTGCAAGCTCTACTATAACGACTACAACGAATATATGCAGAAGAGCGATGCTATCGTAAAACTCTGCGAAGAGATAAACTCCGATGGTCACTATATCGACGGCATCGGCATGCAGTCGCACCTCAATGTCACCAACAACGGCGGCTCTGACCCGTTTCCGAGTGTAAGCACATACAGAAAGGCTCTGGAAAAGTTCAGCAAGACAGGTCTTGATATTCAGGTAACTGAGCTTGATGCCACTGTAAATGACAAGAGGTTCGATCTTCAGGCTAAGTATTACAGCGACATCATGGACGCTATCGTTGACTACAAGGACTACATCTCAGCAGTTGTCGTTTGGGGTACTACCGACGACCTCAGCTGGAGAGCTGACCGCGATCCCCTGCTCTTCAATGCAGACTACTCGGTAAAGCCCTGCTTCGAGTCCATCGTTGACGGCATCGAATACACCGAGCCTGTGGAAGCTCCCGTATTATACGGCGATGCAAACTGTGACGGCAAAATAAATATCTCAGATGTTATACTGACTATGAAAGCTGTCAAAGAGCCGGGCAAATACGGCGTTAACGGCACAAGCGCAGACCATATCACAAAGTATGGCGAGGCAGCTGCCGATGTTGACGGCAAAGCAGGTCTCAGCAACGATGATGCTGTGCTTATTCAGAAATATGTTCTCGGCATCGTAAAGAAACTCGGCACAAACTAATTTAATTAAGTACTTAGTATCCCCTGAGGTGGTCTGCTGACCGCTTCGGGGGATCTTTTTATGCATATACGTCCGATATGAATGGTATTGTCAAACTTAAATGTCAGCCTTCACAGTTATTTGTGTATTATTTTTTTAATTATTTTTGAATACTTATTGACATTCACATTAAAAAATGATATAATTACTGTATTATAATTACTAAATCAGTCGATATAAGGGGGAACTGAAATGCTCAGGGATATATTGACGAAGATCGTAGTCAATGCTATGATAACAAAGGGCTACTTTGACATCGGAAAAATGCACAGCAATACTGTAAATGCAAGGGCAAAGAATGAGAAACTGCTGTTCAAAATACTGAAATGGGGCGAAAACAGCGAATACGGAAGAAAGTATAACTTCGACAAAATAAAGACTGTCGAGGACTTCCGCAAATATGTACCGCTCACCGAATATTCGGACTACGACGGCTACATCAAACGTATGATAAACAACGAGGAGAATATACTTACCACATTGCCGATAGTGGGCTACGCACAAAGTTCGGGCAGTGTCGGCAGCAGGAAGTTCGTGCCTCTGACCCAGCCCGACATCAACATCTACACAAAATATTCCGTGACAAGAATGCTGGCACTGGCAGATATGTTCCACAGGAAAAAGTACGGCACAGGCATAAAAGCCGCAAGAGGTATGTATACGGGTCCTGCGTATGATGATTTTCTGCCTAACGGACTGGTATGTTCAAATGTACCCGATGTTGCCGCAAGACAGCTGGGCTTTTTGTACCCCTATTTTATCAACGTGCCTTTCACGCATCTTTTCAATTATAAGGAGATAGATTACAGGTACATCAATTCGCGGCTCGCACTTCAGGAGAAAGATACGCTGTTCCTGTTCTCGGTGTTCTTTAAGGACGTTTCCGATTATATGCGCTATCTTGAGAAAAACTGGCGCATACTGGCAGATGACATCGAACATGGCACTATCTCAGATATTGCAAAAGCTGATCCAAAAATAAAGAAAAAGATAGAAAAGGTACTGCGCCCCGCACCCGAACGCGCAGAAGAGATAAGGCGTGAGTTTGAAAAGGGATTTGACTCCACCATCATACGCAGGCTATGGCCAAATATGTCGGTTTTCAGCGGTATAGGAACATCGACTTTCGCACCGTTTGCAAAACTTGTCAAGCAGAACACCAAAGGCATACCATTCGATTACTCCTTCTACGGCGCGTCAGAGGGTCTGTTTGCGGCATGCGATGCGCTGGAATCCGGCAAGCAGCTGCTGCTTGTGGACAGCTGTTACTATGAGTTCATTCCCGTTGAGGATAAAAACAGGATACTTTCACTCGATGAACTGGAAACAGGGAAAGAGTATGAAGTGGTCATCACAAATCTTTCGGGACTTTACCGCTACCGCATCAAGGATATTATCAAGGTTATGGGATACAGGAACAGCTGTCCGTATGTTCAGTTCGCGCGCCGCGAGGGTCAGCTGTTGAATGTAACGGGCGAAAAGACCACTGAAGCTCATATCTCCGCCGTTATCAAGGAGATAGAAAAGCTGGCAGACTGTCAGATGATCGACTGGGCGGTTTACACAAGGCTCGATGTTCACCCTTATCATTACGTCCTGATGATAGAAAATCCCGAAGGCAAGGACATGACAGTATTTGAGGAAGCCGCTGACAAGATACTTAACGAGGCAAATATCAGATATAAGTATTTTGTTGAGATGAACAAGATCGGAAAGATCACCATAGAAAACCTCAGATCGGGCACTAACAGGGCATGGCAGGCAAAACAGATCGCAAAGGGCGCTCCGCCAACACAGGTAAAGCCTGTCAGGATACTTGACACACCCGAAAAGGAAAAATTCTTCAAAGGCAATCTTATCTGACAAGGGAGATGTGCAGCTTTGCAGTGTACGCTCCCCTGCTGCATGAATGATAAGTCATACAACTAAAAACAGCACCCTCTCATACGAAAAGAGGGTGCTGTTTTGTTTTTCTCCCAATTTTGATATGTATTGCTGATGATACACAACCAAATTGGGATTTGTTTTTCTGTACCGTCTATGCCAGCTTCACCACCAGCGTTATGCAGAAGCATTCATCTTTTATCTCAGCATAGACCTCGCCGCCCATGAGGGACATCAGGCGTTTGCAGATGAACAGTCCCAGACCGTTGCCCTGCACCTTGTCAGCATTATTGCCCCTGTGAAAGCTCCCGAAGATCTGCGTAAGCTCCTTAGGTTCGAGCGTACAGCCTGTATTCGTCACCGTGATAAGCTCACAGCCGTCCATAGTGTCAAAGCCCAGCGCTATCTTTTTCCCGTCGCCGTACTTGATGGCATTTTCGACCAGATTTTGCAGACATTCGGCAAGGCGGTCAGGATCGCATGCCAGTATGCAGTCTTTAAACTTTTCTACCGAAAACTCTGTACCCGACACCGCAAGCTGCGGCGCATAGCGGGCGGTCAGCTTAGCTATCACCTCACTGAGGAACACCTCGCCCTGTATCACTTCAAAGCGCATGAAATCTTCACTTGCCGCTTTGGTTATCTCGCTTACGAACTGCTCTATCTCGTCAGCGCGGGTGTTGATGCTCTCAGCGGCACTGCGGCGCTTTTCCTCATCACGGTAAATGCCTTTCGCCAGCGCCTTTGCATTGAGTTTTATTGCAGAAAGCGGCGTTTTTATGTCATGTGAGAGCGACAGCAGGAGAAGTTTCTTGTCGCGCTGCATCGAAAGCTCATTCTGCCTGTCCTTCTCGATCTTCTCGCGAAGAAGATTGACACCCCATGTGAATTTCCCGAAAAATCGGCTTTTCTGCTCATTGATCGGCACTGCGAGATTGCCTTTTGCCAGCTCCTGCGGAACAGTATTAAGCACACCGAAGGGTTTGATGATATTCTTCCAGATATAGGCAAACACTGCACACATCATCAGGAACATAACGGCAAGCACACAATTGACACAGACAAACGCAGTATCTGTATTGTCAGTCACATATTCCGCACGATACAGTGTGCCGTCAGCTTCTATTATAACATACTGCTCATCGCTTTTATACAGCTCATCTCCTGTGAACACCCCCGTAATATGGGGATATTTTTCAAGATCATATTTTCCTGTATCAGCTATCTCGTCCGCCAGGCGTTTAGCTTCTACGCGGTAGACCCCCACTGCCTTTTCACGCTGACGTATCAGCACCACATCAAGCACAGCCGCCAGCACCAGGAATACCGACAGCATTATGATGCAAAGTCTCACAAAAGCCTTCATACGAACTTATACCCCACGCCCCAGACAGTCAGCAGGCGCTTGGCGTTTTTGGGGTCATCACCCAATTTCTGCCGCAGACGATTGATATGCACATGCAGTGTCTGCAATTCGGAGTCGCTGTCACTTCCCCAGACTGTTGAAAACAGATACTCTTTTTTGAGCGCCTTGCCCTGATTTTCTATGAGCAGTGCCAGCAGGTCAAACTCTTTAGCGGTAAGTTCGGCAGACTTGCCGTCTATCTCGGCAGTCCTGTCCGCCATATTGAGCGTTACTCCGCTTGCAGACAGCAGACTGCGCTGATACCGACGTTTGAAGATGCCCTTAATCTTCGCCAGCAGAATATCTATATCATACGGCTTTTCGATATAGTCATCTGCTCCCAGGTCAAGACCGCTCAGCTTATCTTCTTTATCAGTCCTTGCGCTGACTATCAGTATGGGCGTATCAGCTTTTTCGCGCAGTTTTGAGCATACTGCAAAGCCGTTCACATCGGGCAGATTTATGTCAAGCACCACCAGTCTTGCGCCGTACTTCTCAAACAGTTCTATGGCACGGCAGCCGCTTTCGACCGCCGAAACGGTATAATCCTCAGCCCGCAGAAAATCGGTCAGCAGAGCGCCGAGTTCCTTGTCGTCCTCAACTATCAGAATATCTGTCATGGTATCACCTCAACATCATTTTACCACATAGTTCCCGCGATTGCAAGTGCCGCGCCGATTTATTGCCGCTGTGCGAACTGTCCGCCCGGCTGACCTACCAGCCCTGTTCCATCAGCCAGTTATTGAGTTCCCGTTCGCGGTCACGGAGTTCCTTGTCCCCTCCGCCGAAATGACCCATATTCTTTTCACCGACTATACCGCCGTCAACGAGGTACAGCACTCTGCTGCACTTTGCGGCAACTTTCGGGTCATGTGTGACGCACATCACGGTCGTGCCGTCAGCGTTGAGTTTAAGAAGTTCGCACATTACATCATCGGAGCTTGACCTGTTCAGCGCACCTGTCGGCTCATCAGCGAATATCATTTTAGGGGAGTTTATCATGCTCCTGCAAATGCAGGCACGCTGTAACTGACCGCCCGAGACTTCATTGATGTCGTTGCCGCCCACATCATCTATGCCCAGTCTGTGCATAAGCGCTCTGCCGCGCTCTTCGGTCTGTCTGTGGCTCTCGGTATTCTTTTTCGACTTAACGGCTGGCAGAATGACATTATCCAGCACCGAGAGGTTCTTCATCATATACATCTGCTGAAAGATAAATCCCATCTCGTCAAGTCTCAGCTGAGAGAGTTCTTTATCTGACAGCGAAGCCGTACTGCGCCCATCGAAGATCACCTCGCCCGCAGTCACCCTGTCCATACCCGATACGCAGTACAGCAGAGTACTTTTGCCCGAACCCGATGGTCCCATTACTGCGACCATATCGCCCTCGCTTATAGTCAGGTCGATATTTTTCAGCACGTTATTCTGTCTTTTATTGACTATGTAGGTCTTGCAAAGACCTTTTGCCTGTAAAACTGTATTCATGTTAAACTCCTATCTTGAATGGGGGCTGCCCCATACCCCGCTAACTTATTTTGTGGGGATATGTTTTCATTTTGTCTTATTTTTATGTTGTTCTATCTTCTGTTCTTTCGGGGAACTCCCCGTGTTCTTTTGTTATTTTCCGTTTTGTTTTTCTGTATTTTGGGAGGAGCGCTTGCACCTGTCAGCAAAAGCCCCACCACCCTTTCGCGAAAGGGTGGACGGAAAGCTCGACTCGCGCATAGCTTTGTGTGCTTACTCGGCTCTGTTGGCGCACAGCATTCTCCAATGCCTGCCAATAATTATGAATTATGCATTATGAATTATGAATTATTCAAGCGCCGCTGTGTCAGAGGAAGTTATGGTCTTAGTGTAAAGGGCAGTGAGCCATGCACTTATCACTGTCATGGTTATAAGGAGGGCAGGCGCTGCCGCAAAAACTTCCGCTCCGTTAAAGGTGCAGTTCATGCCCGCAACATCACCTATCAGTAAACATACCCTGTTCATCAGCAGGTCGCTCAGCGGCATCAGAACTATGCTCGAAAGTATGCAAGCCGCTATTGATACTATCACAAATCTCAGCGTGTGCTGTGCTATTATGCTCCCGTCAGATATGCCGATCGCCT
The DNA here is from genome assembly GCF_902762735.1 of uncultured Ruminococcus sp. Classification (GTDB taxonomy): domain Bacteria; phylum Bacillota; class Clostridia; order Oscillospirales; family Ruminococcaceae; genus Hominimerdicola. The sequence goes on along the minus strand of NZ_CACWPP010000034.1, from coordinate 13,398 downwards.
TCATAAGCGCTATCTCGCTCTTCTCTTTGGAAATGAACGAGCGTTCCATCAGCACTGTTATCATCGCGGTAACTATCACAGTCAGCACTATCATCATGTACTTTATGGTGTTCAGCGTGTCGGATATGCCTGTAAAACGCGCTATCATCTCGGATATGGTGTAGACCTGTTCGGTGTCAAGCAGTTCCTTTATTTTCTCTTTGCTGCTCTCTATCTTTGCTTCATCGGGCTGACCGTCCAGATCTATCTGTATGCCGATAAATCCATTACTGGGAAGATGTCCAAAGTCATAGTTTCTGTTCAGATATGCCGAGTGCGACTGGAAAGATGAGTGCCTGCCCGTCACGATGAACTCGCGCTCTTCACCGTTTATCTCGGCAGTTATACGGTCGCCTATCTCAGCATCAAGGTCTTTCATGGCGCTTATCGTCAGCATTATCTCGTCATCACGCATGGGTAATGTGCCTTCGTCAACAGTGAACTGTTCATCGGTTTCGCCATTCTGCGTAAGGAAAACCAGTTTTGCCTGCTTATCGCCCTTGTGTGCTTTCAGTTGTATTAATGATGTCATAGTGCATTTACAGGGCATGCCGTTGTCGGCAAGTTTCTTTTCTGTTCTGTCCAGCAGGTCATTGATAGAACTCTGGTCAATGAACAGTTCTTTGCAGTAGTTGGTATCAAGTATGCTCAGGTCGCTGTCAGTTATATCGAAGAACGGGTATATGTCCTTGCTGCTGAGGGTCAGCGCGAAATTCGACATAATGGTTATCAGAAGCAGACAGAGTGAGAACACTAAAGTGATGATGCTAAACTGCTTAGGCGCACTCAGCACATCGTTCAATGCCATAAAGCCTGTTGCGGGTAGCTTTGACCTGCCGAGATGCAGTATGCTCCTTTTGCCGAAGCGCTCACCTGTCTGACCGCTCCTTACCGCATCTATGGGCGAAAGTTTTCTCACCTTGCGGGTGCTTGTGTAGCAGAACAGAAGTATCAGCGCCACAACGCAAGCCACGCTTACAAGACCCATCAGCATACTGTGTTCACTGCCCAGCACCATATTTTCCGATACTGCCGCCAGCATCATCTCAGTCAGCGGTATCGAGCAGACAAATCCTATGACCGCGCCCACAGCCGACAGTGCGAGATACTTTATCATGTACAGTCCCCTGATACTGCTGTTTTGCAAGCCTACCGCCTTCATAACGCCTATCTCGCGGAGGTCTTCTTCAATAGTGAAGCCGATGGAGAATTTCAGCATCACAAAAGCAGTCACCATAAGCACGATGCTTATTATCATCATTATGGTTGCGGCTATCATATCGTAGAGGTACAGACTTCTGAACTCATCTCTTGTTGTTATGCCGATACCTTCCATATCTTTTGCCAGCGCGTCCAGTTCAGACTTGTCAGCGCCGTTTATGTATATCCTTTTGACGTACATCATGTGGGCATCATCTTCTTTATCCAGCACATCGAAGTCAGCGCGGTCTATCAGCAGATATGGATTTGAGTCAGACGTCGAACTGAATAATGCGCCCTTATAGCGCCCCATGTATTTAAGTTCAACACTGCATTCACCGATATTGACTTCCACCATATCGCCCTTTTTTATATCCAGACCACGCAGAAACGGTGAATTTGCGTAGAAACAGCCTTTTTCCACATTTTTGATGATATTGTTGTCCTCATCAAAGAAGTTTATGTACATCTCGTCATCAGCAAAAAACAGGGCGGGGTTGATGAAGTTGGTGAGCTTCACACCGTTCATCTTGAAATTCTTTGAACCCAGCACGATCAGCATATCGGTGGTCTTTGCATCTTTGACAGACGGCAGGGCGAGTATACGCTCTTCGTAGTCGTTTGGGGTGTAGGTGGATATATCCACCGTAATATCGGGGACTTCCGCCTTTTCAAAATAATGGTCGATACCGCCCGTCACGGCGATTATGTTGTTGACGCTTGCCGCCGCGAACATCGCGCAGAGCATCACGAACAGCAATAGTATGATGTTCATGGTCTTTTTGCGTTTCAGGTCTTTTTTCAGTATTCTCCGAAACATGTTGTTTACCTCCGTTTTGTGTATCGTTTTTCTCTATGCTATGATTATATCACAGAAATTCTTAACAAGTCTTTAACTTCTGACTTTCTGTTACTCCCATTTTTGATGTGTATTGCTGATGATACAAAATGGCTGTTCTTTCGTATTGTTCCCCCGCCTGCGGCGGGGGAACAATACACAACCAAATTGGGATTTTTGTTATGATCTGTTTTGCTGATGATAAAAACAAAAAGCGATACTTCTGAAAGAGGCACAGCAATCCCCCGTGAACACGGCAACAGCCCCGACTGTACATCAGTACAGTCGGGGCTGTTTCAAAGAAGCCTATTCTTTGTAAGGAAAAACATGACAATCGTATTATTAGCGCATCATCATTACTTTATAGTAACTTCAAAAGCTCTGGAGTTCAGGCTTCTGGTATCCCACTTGCCGTTTACCTTTGCGCATACTACCATCTTATAAGTGCCCGAAGTAACGGTAGGCGAAACGAATGTGGTGGTGTTGCTGTCAACGGTGGTCTTAACTACCCACTTGCCAGCCTGATATACAGCTATGCCGTACTTTTCAGCGTTTTCAACTGTTGTCCATGTGAGCTTGAATCTCTTGCCGTTTACCTGAGTCTTTACTTCAGGATAAGTTGTAGGCAGGTTCTCGGACTGTTCAGCCTTAGCTTCAACAGTTATAGCGTGTGTAAAGTCGCTGCACCAGATGTTCTGTACCATCGGGATAACTGTTACCTGATACTTAGTGCCGGGTACGAGATCGTTCAGAATGTAGAAGTTATTGTAACCCTCTGCATACTTGGTCCACTTGCCGTCAACCATCATGCAGATAGCGTACTTCTCTGCGCCGTCGATCTTGTTCCAGCTGAGTCTTGCAGACTTCTCACCGGGAGTGTAAGTAACATCTATCGGCTCGGGGCTGTTGATAACAACTTCCTTAGTGTCGGTGTATACATTGCCGTCAACTTCGTAGGAAGCAGTGTAAACGTACAGACCGTTCTCGGTGTATGTAGGAGCTGTCTTTACGAGTTCAACTTCTGCATCGAAGGTCTCTTCTGCATCGCAATCTGCGCATGTGAACTTAGCCTTTGCAGTGTAGTCATCAGCCCATACGAACTCAGGCTCACCGAAAGTATGAGAATCTGTCGTTTCTATGACAGTATCCTTCTCGCTTATCTCCTTGTAGCCGTCGCCGTCGGTAACATAGAACTTGCCGTCAGTACCCTTGTAGTAAGCTATATTGCCTTCAACTGCGCAAGTAGGATCCTTTGCGGGTACATATTCAAGTTCAACTGCGGGCAGGATATTATTGAGAACGTTGGTGTAAGTTCTGTTGTTGAAAACAACTGTTGCTGTGATTATCTGATTACCTGTATTGCCGATAGTTCCGGGAACAGATGTGCTTGAAACATATGCATCAAGGATCTCCTTGTGAGTCTCATCATTAGCGCATATGAAAGTAGCTGTTGCAACAGTCTTGTCAGCGTTCCATGTCCATATAGGTCTTACATTGTAGTTGTGACCCTTAGCAGGTATTACCCATTCGCCTTCATCAATATTGAAGAATACATCGTCCTTGATAGTGTAGTACAGCTCATCATCGCCGATGTAGTATTCGATCTGACCGTCCTCTTCGCAAGTCTCATCGAAAGCATCGCCCACTTTGGTGTACTTCTTGAACTTAGCAGTGTAGGTAACATCATCGGTAACTTCTTCAACTTCCTTATCCCAGCCTGCGAATACGAATACTTCGTTGTCTTCGCCTGTCCAAACGGGCTCTTCGCCGTCATAAGAAGGCATTGTGCCAAACTCTACCAGCTCATCGGTCTCGATGGTCTCATCGCCGTTCTTCCAGGTAACTGTGAATGTGTTGTCGATGTTGACAACGATCGTGTCCTCAACAAATTCATTCCAGTTTGCAGCGTCATCACCGAAGTTTACTCTGTAATATACAACATGCTCGCCTGCATCTGCTGCCTTAGGCAGATCAGCTGACCATTCGCCCTCGTCAACCTTATATTCCATTGTACCGACGCTGGTAGAACCTGCTTCAACAAGTGTCTGCTCCTTACGGTTGTACTTGAGACCCTCAACAGGCTTAGGCGCTGTTACCTGTGCGGTAGCCTTATCTATTTCGACATAGATCATATCGGGATCAACATCGTTCCAGTTATTAGCATCTTCGCCAAAGTTTACTCTGTATTCAACACAGTACCAGCCTGCATTTATTGCGGTAGGAATTTCAGTACTCCAGTCCCCTTCTTCCTCAACTATCTGAGATTCGCTGATATTTCCTCCACTATGTACCTGATATTCGTTGACCCCATCTACCTTAAATATCGGATGTACACGGTATTCGATCTTGCCGCCTGTGGTAGAGCCTGCTTCAACGAGTGCCTGCTCATTGCCGTTAAATACCAGACCATTGACAGGCTTAGGTGCTGTTACCTGTGCAGTAGCCTTAGCTATTTCGACATCGAACGCACCGACATCACCATCGTTCCAGTTATTAGCATCTTCGCCAAAGTTTACTCTGTATTCAACAAAGTACGTGTCTGCATTTCTTGCGGTAGGAACTTCTTCCTGCCACTGACCTTCATTTACACGGTATTCGATCTTGCCGCCTGTGGTAGAGCCTGCTTCAACAAGTGCCTGCTTATTGCCGTCAAATACCAGATCATCGACAGGTCTGGGTGCTGTTACCTGTGCAGTAGCCTTAGCTATTTCGACATCAACATAACCTAAAACAGGAACATAGTTATCCTTATTTTCGCCAAAGTCTACCATGTAGTCGATCCTGTATATGCCTGCATCTTTTGCGGTAGGAATGACAGTCTGCCAGCTCTCATCAGTTGACTGCTGATCTATATTACTGTCATCAAGTTTTGTTACTTTATAGAGCATCTTGCCTTTATTGGCAGAACCTGCTTCAACAAGATCATGCTCTTTGCCGTCATATACCAGATCTTCGACACGCTTAGGTGGTGTTACCTCTGCATAAGCCTCAGCTATGGTAACAAAGACTCTACCACCTTCGGGTTCTACGTCCCAGTTGTTCTTGTCATCATCGAGAACTCTCCACTGGACCTGGTATTCACCTGCATTTGTTGCAGTAGGAATGGTATCCTGCCAGCCTGTTTCAAAATTCGACAGCTGCTCGTCATCATCATTAGCTATACGATATACTATCTTGCCACTCTTGGTAGAGCCTGCTTCAACAAGATCATGCTCTTTGCCGTCAAATACCAGACCAGTGACAGCCTTAGGTGGTGTTACCTCTGCATTAGCCCTTACAATATTAAACGTACCAATATTATCAAACGTTACTGCCTTGTATTCCTCGTTCTCACCGTAAACTACCTTTATTGTAAACTTGCCTGCATTTACAGGAGCGCTGTCCAGCTTTACGCCCTCAGCGTTGTAGTACTCAACAGTGGCTTTGGGCATATCGGTATTATTATTTACCACGCCAAAGACCTTAGGCTGACCGTCATATACAAACGAATTAGGGAGAATGAACTCGTAATCATCACGAGTAATAGTCTTCTTGACCTTAAGGTTTATCTCCATGCCTGCGGTGAGGGGAGTTATCTTAAAGTCTGCGGTAGCTGTTCCGCCGTAATAACCGTCAGTTTCAGCGACTTTCGCCATGACGGTGTATGCGCCCTCTGCGGTAGGCTTTTTGGTAGTGTAAGCGTCATCTTCTGCGCCCTGCGGCTTGTAGTAATAAGTAACATCGCCGTTACCCGTGTTGCCTGTCAGAACAGGTTCGCTTGCTTCGCTCTGATACGCCCAGTCTGCCATCTCCAGACTCAGATCGAGTGTACCCTTAACGGTCAGCGTAAGTATCATCTGACCGCTGGGGTTATCCTTGTTTATGGTGACAGTGTTGGTGTTCTCGTTATTGGTGTTGCTGTCATCGTTGGTATCAGCTATTGCGGTAGGCATCATGCTCGCTGTCAGTGACAGTGCCAGCAGACCGCTTATAATTCTTTTATATGTCATAATTTGCACCTCTCTTATTTAACATTTATCGCAAGGTCTATCTCCGCGCCGTTAAGGGGAGTTTTATCCTGCATCGTAAAACATTCGTACTTTAATTTTGCGGCGTACTCGCCTGCATCTAACGCGCGGGTGAGTTCCATCTCGCCGACCTGTTCGCCCGGCGCTATATCATCGCTCTGCCAGATGGCTTCACCGTCTATGGTGAGGGTCATTCGGAAATAACAGCTGTTCTCGGCGGGGTTGTGCAGTTTTGAAGTCTGCTTTGTTTCGCCTGCCTTAAATTCGAGTGACTCAAAGCCCGGAATATTTATGTTGCCGCTGTCCTGCACAGCGGACTGTCCTGCGGCAGCAGTTGTTGTACTTGCGGGCTGTTCAGCCGAACTGTTCTCAGCTGTGCCGCCGCACCCGCTCAATATACAAGCGCTGAGTGCCGCCGCCAGAAAAGCCGCAAACACCCTATTCAGTTTGTGCATTTGTTCACGACCTTTCTTTTTCAGCCCTGCCAAGCATCACACTCGGCGGGACAAAAACTCATTTCATCTGAAAACTTCTGTCACGACTGATACAAAAAGTAAGAATCGTAAGCAGAAACCTTATCATTAATACTTACTAAGTTATAGTTATGAGTAGATCCTTCACTTTTGAGTTCAAAATTATAAAGCCCTTGTTCCAACTCTAGCTGAAGCATGATGATTTTACCATCAGGTGCTCTATTATAATCATCAAGGCTTAGCTCATCATATCGTTCTACAATGTCATTCCATGTATCATTGTCGGTATACTCAATCTCAAAAGAGCACTCTCCTCCTTCTGTGACTTCGGGGGAAAAATCATTAAAGTAATGACCTGTAAGTGTCAGAGTTTTGATTGCATCTTCCACACTAGCCGTAAACACCACATTATCCGAATAATTTCCTGCGGGGGCTTCATCGTAGTTATCAACTATCAAGCCCGCGCCCTGTGAAACTCCGTCAGCGGTGAGGGTATCAAACTCCCATGTGGGGACTTCTGCATTTGCGTTGTAGTCAGCTTCTGCTTTCGCCAGATTGTAGCCGATGCTGTTATCGCCCGATTTGAGCGCCCAGCCGTTGTCAGACTGTGCTGTAACTACCAGCTTCTTGCCGTCTGCAAGAGTACCGCTTGCCGTTACACCGCCCTCTATCTTGTTCCAGCCTGCATTCGCTACCGTGAATGACGAGGGTATAGTCAGCGTGTAGTCGCTCACAGTGTTTGTGATCTCGGTCGCACTTGCTGTAAAAGCACTCATAGTCATCGGCACAGCCGCAACAGTCAGCGCACATAACATCGAAGTCGTTCTCTTAAGTTTGTTTTTCATAGCATTAAGCCTCCTTAAAAAGTTTTATTGTATTAAAAAGTTTCATTATATTATGCAGTCACTCACGGACTGCGGAAAGTTCGATCTTTCTCAATATACAAGCGTTGAGTGCCGCCTGAAAAGCCGCAAACACACTGTTCAGTTTTTGCATTTGTTCACGAACTTTCTATATCTTGCCCCTGCCGAGCATCACACCGCAAGAGCAGACTAATTCTTGTTAATTTGCATATCCATACACCTCAATTGATGAGACGCCATCCATTTCCCAGCTGCCATCTTTACCGGTGGAAGTAATAACACTACATGGATAATCATCCCCAGCACCAGGATCATCAGTCATAACAATACTAAATGGAGCTAAATCGTCATCAACAGGCGTTTTACTATTTTGTATAAATCGGCATTTTGTGATGGTATAACCCTCCAATGGTTCAACGGTTATTGTTCCATTCCAGAGCCATCCATATGGATCAATATAAAAATCTATGTTGGCTAGTTTTACCGTGACCACGCCATCGTTGGACTGGTTATAGGTGGTTTTACTTGTAGCGGTGATTGTAGTGAGCAGTGTCTCTTCTTTAACAGGTTCTTCCACCTTCGCCGTAAACGTAAGCACATCGGTATATTTGCCTGCGGGCATGCCCTTAAACGGTTCAACGTCAACGCCGATAGTCTGTACAGCGGGTGTTTCGCTGAGTTCTTCAAATTCCCACGAAGTAGTTATTTCTCCCTCTGCGCTGTTTTTCAGATCATATTCGATTATGTTGCCCTCTTCGTTTTTCAGCCCCCAGTGATTTGCCGAGTCAGCTGAAACCACCAGCTTTTCGCCGTCAGCCAGCTGACCTGTCACCGATATATCGCCTATCTCGTTCCAGCCCTCGTTTTTGATGTCAAAACTTGCGGGAATGGTGAGAGTGTAGTCGCTTACGGTTGCATTATCAGCTTTAGCAACTATCGCCGCGCCGCCGATAGCCGCAGGCACAGCGCCCGCCGTCAGAGTAAGTGCCAGCACAAAAGCCGCTGTTTTCTTTAATTTGTTTTTCATTTCAGTCCCTCCTGTTTAAAAAAATATTAACAACAAAAGCACACCCGCAGGTAAGCTCACCACACAGGGCATGCACGATCAACATATAAAAACACATAAGGACACAGCATTTTCCGCGTTTCTGCCTGCATGGTACTTCGTGGTCATAATACTGTCAGCCCCTCTCTTTGTTAAGTGTTTTTAAATAAGACCAAAACTTTGTGAAATTTATTTTATGTTGACATTATAGCACACACTTTTGGTAAAGTCAAGCAATTTTCATTATTTTTTTATTTTAATTAATTGCACATTGTACATATCACCCAAAACAGAGCATAAAAATTTGCCGCAGTGCTGTTTTACACTGCGGCAGAACCGTTTTGTTTATATTTTCAGTCAGCTTTATCACGGTCAAGCACTATCACCCTTGTCCCGACCGTTTTCAGGCTCTCATCATGCGTCACCATTATTACCGTCCTGCCTTTGGCGTTAAGGTCTTTCAGTATTTTTATGACGCTCATCGCGTTTTCCCTGTCCAGCGAACCTGTCGGTTCATCTGCAAGTATTATGTCACACTTTTTTATCATCAGCCTTGCCAGCGCGGCTCTCTGCTGTTCGCCCCCCGAAAGCGTACACACCTTTTCGTCCTTTTTGTCAAGTATGCCAACTTCCCGCAGGGCTTCGTCGATGGTAACGGCTGTCCTGCTGCGCTTTGCCACCATTTCAAGGTTCGCACGCACCGTCTTGTTCTCGCTCAGTGCGAAATTCTGGAACAGAAATCCAACCTTTTCGCTGAAATATCTCACGCGGTCGATCTTTTTGGTGATGTCAGCGCCGTCCACCAATATACTGCCCGATGTCACTTTCTCAATGCCGCCTATCATGTTGAGCATCGTGCTTTTGCCACAGCCGCTCTTCCCCGAAAATACCACGAATTCACCGTCTTTTATATCAAACGTCAGCCCGCTGAACAAAACGTTGGTCCCAAAAGTTTTGGTGACGTTTTTAAGTTCTATCATAGTGCGCCTCCTTTCAGCTCGCGCAGAGTGTTATGCTTTTCATCATACTTCGCCGCGATGATGACAGCAAGCATTTCTGCCGCAAGCATCACAGCCGCCGCAGTCAGAAGCATTCTGTCAGAATTCAGCTTTGAACCGCCTTTCAGCAGATATGCGCATGCCGCTCCCGCCGCAAGCGTCAGCACAAAGCTCAGCATCAGCCCGATGTACCTTTTTGCCGCACTGCGCCCCAGTATCCTGCACACTGCACGGTCGCGCTTTTTCACGTTTATGTCTATCGTCAGCGTGCTTATCACTATCGCAAAGTAATATACCGCCATCGAAATGACTGTCAGCACGAACAGCACCGTCACCGATGATGTCTTTCTCACATAGTCACGCGCGATGCTGCTGACAGGTACAGACTCGGTCATCACCGATACTATCATACTGCTCCTGCGCTGTGCCTCAGCAGCTTTTCTGTCAGCCGCCACGAAAAAGCAGTGCCTGCCGAAGTAGTCAAAGTCAGCCGAATGCGGCACATAAACTATCACGGGCGACTCGGCGACATTCATGGGCAGTGTCGTGATAAGGCGCTCATCTGTGAATATATCAGCCCCCATGAAAACTGCGCTGTCATAGCTTTTCCATGTTGCCGTGAGATCATAGCTCCTGCCATAATAGTTCAGCCAATCCTTAACTATCTCCAGCTGACCTTCCCTGAACCTGCGCGGCAGGTAGACGGTAACGCCGTCTGCCGCAGGAGCTTCGCCTGTCTGCTTTTCGATATAGCCGCCCATCATATCCGTTGCCAGCAATACATTATAGCTTTTACCGATAAACGGATATTTCTCGGTATAATAATTCAGATCGCCCATAAAGAACACGCCGTATTTTTCGTCCAGCAGGCGTATCAGCCTGTCATAGTCCTCTTTATTTTTCCGCATCAGCTGCCTCGATGTATCGTTGGCGGGGTCATATGCGCTCATTTCGTCAGCATGATCTATAAGCGATGACCACAGGGGGCTTTCATACATACTTACATAAGACGCATTACTGTATGCATCACCGAACTCCTCAGCACATTCATGTTCGGCAAGCTGTTCTTTCAGCATACCCGTAAGACTGAACATGAATATCAGTGCGGCGCTTGCGGCTATCTTTAGTATGTAGTTTATGTGCAGATAGCCCGCTGAACCGTTCTCGTTTTTCAGCGTAGAACATATATCTGCAAGATAAAGGCTCATAAGCAGCAGCGCATTCAGCAGACAAATGCTCAGCACAAACAGCAGGTAGGTCTTTATAATAAGTATAACTGCCGTCACCCTGAACATTATCAGCCCCGCCGCCAAAGCGGTCAGCGCGAATACCAGCGTATCTTTCAGCACCATCACAGCTATCTGCTTTGTAAGGCTTCTGCCCAGCGTCAGCTTTATGCAGACCTCTTTCTTGCACTCGAATACATCATATATCGACAGCAGAAGCACCAGCGATGCACATACTATCCAGATAACAGCAGTGTTGTTCTCAGCCTTTTGGGGCGGGGTAAGCTCAAAGCCGTACTTCTGCGAGATCTCATCGCACATTTCATCAGCAGTGCCTTTATCGGCATAGAAATAGATCTCAAACATCATGTATTCCCTTGACACTTCGTTTTCAAGACGGCTTTTATCCGTTATCACCAGTGAATGCCTGCCGCTCATAACAGTATTGAAGGTACAGCTGTCTATATGCAGTATATCCTTTATCTTTTCCTCGTCGGAATTTGTACACACCCATATATTTTTTTGGGTGTCAGCGTCCTCGATTATATCATAAAAGCCGCTCACACCGTATCTTTTGAACAGCTCGTCAAAATAGCTCTCCATCTCTTCGGTATCATAGGTCGAATGGAAATACAGTCTGTACATTTTTTCGCTAACCATGTCATACAAGTTCGAGTAAGCGTTTTCACCGCAAAACAGCAGGAACACCACAGCCATCATCACGAAAACCGAATATTTTACCGTTTTTATCAAGTATCATCAACTCCGTTCCGTTTCAGGCGATACCTTCCAGTATGACATATCTCATCTCGTTATACAGTTCTTTTATCTGCGGTCTCAGCTCTTCCAGCACCCTGCGGTCATCTGCGGACAGGGGACTTGTTTCTTCATCTTTGAAACTGCCGTCCTCACTTATGGTGAATGATATTGCTCCCAGCGAACCTCCATCTGCCATATCCGACCCAACTTCCGATGCTGTCTTATAATAGTTTAAACACATGTAATATTCCCACTCGCCGTCAGCATCGACCTCCGTAATAAAATCATAGTCACAGATAAGCTCACCGTCCTGCGTTTTCATGCAGGCATTCGGCGCGCCAACGCGGTCTGACAACAGCCTGACTTTAAAACTAAATTCATCTTCCCTCGGCTTGAAAACAAAAAAATCTATCGCATCGCCCTTGTAGATGTACTCCAGCTCGGCTTCAGTTGATGCTGCTTTCTGCTCATAGTCTTGTACATCATACTTTTCTATGAACGGGTAGTAGTACTTATCCATATATTCAAGCCACTTCTGATGCCTGTGATGATGATTTATCAAAGCGCCTGCTATTATCAAAACTGTCACTGTCACAGCTGTCACGATAACCTGCTTTTTGCTGATACGTCTTTTATGCGTGACATGAGCGGTACTGCTGTAACTTCTTATATTTTCTTCCATAGTGTTTTTCCTTTCAGAAGCACTTATATCAAACGGCATACCGAATGCTTTGAGGGCTGTGCCGTTTTATATATGATGCGGATACCGCCGCTTTTTCAGCAGACGGTATCCGCGTCACAACTGTTCTCAGTAATATCAGTAATAATCGTAGTAGCCGCGTATCTTAACGTCTTTTTTAGGCAGATCCAGCGGGTTTGTCACGCAGGGATGAAATGCAAGATCATAATTATCGGCACTGACATCATATGTGTCCTCAAATTTACCGTCGCACTCGACCCTTGCAGAGAGAGTTTTCATACGTGTATTACCTATCTCTTTATGCTTTGGCTCATTAATGAGCGTTACACTTCTTGAAGTATAGAATAAAAATTTAAAAGTTGAGGTAAAGGTATAAAGATCACCGCAGTGAACAGTCTCGTAAACTCTTCCTTTAGCTACTATAGGTTTCCAAACACTGTACATCTTTTTCTTCGCATCATCTTTCAGCTCATAGTATCCGACTGTTCTCCCGTCATTAAAATGATATGCAGCACTGACAGGCATAGCCGCAAAAGCTGACAACGCTATCGTCGCTGTGCAAGCCAAAGCGCTTATTCTCTTGATAAAACTCATTGTTGCTTTCCTCCATTTTGGTTATATTCTTTTCTCTTTTGCAAAAGACCTTATGTTACAGCAGACAGCATATGTTTCTGACCCTGCGCGCGCTCATATTTCCATTTGGTCAAAACCGATGCAATCTTCTGTAATATATTGATTTTATCATATATAATTTTAATTGTCAACAATAAACAATTCGATCAATACAAATTCGGCAGTTATGATAATTAATTTTTAATGTTAATATTAAATTTAAACAACTCAATAACATTTTTGCATTCCTGTGATTTTCCGTCAGCTGACATATCAGCGTGAGTTTAATGGCTTTTTCAGCTTTCGGGAGCGTTTTTGCAGTGCATTGTGACATATCGTTTTATTAATTGTGCAGCATACCCGAGAGAAATTGATACAAGTGTTATCATAATTGACTTTACCTCGCTTCTTGTGCTATAATATCATGGTGTAATGCCGTGTATCAGGCTTGTTTTTGTTTACTGTAACTATACTATATATAATATGGTCATTCATTTAACACGCCACTAAGGATCACGTTCCAACAATGAACATTGTGGTTATCCCGCTGATACACCAAAATAAACGATGTTATATCGGGAATTGAATACAGTTGGCGGTTATCTTTCCCCCGCCTGCGGCGGGGGAAAGATAACATC